>JAZUQI010000217.1:0-6725 GCA_045605625.1 Clostridia bacterium | reverse complement strand
AGAAAGTGTTGCTAAAAGGGTGATGGAAGAATACCTGATTCCGGCGCAAGAATGGTATAAAAAATCTGATTATGCACAAGCAGCTGAACTATATAGGAAGATGGTAATGGACTTGCAGGGCCAATATGTGCCGTTTGCAATGGAAGAATAAGAGGAGGGAAAAAACAATGTCTGAAGAACGGTTTGGTATGAATGGCAGCATTAAATACAATCATTACAAGCGTTTGCATGAGGATATTTCCAAAAAAATCAGACGAGGAGAATTACCAAACACTACATCGTCATTTAAGCAATTATTTGATACGATGTTAAGTGATTTAAGAGCGGTTTGCAAAAAGGGAGAAAAATTCAAAATCAAGGTCATCATCAGTTTGGCTATCTTGGCATTCTTTGTGTTGGGCGTTATCTCAAGTCCGCAGATGGAAGGAGGAATTGCGCTTATTGCCATTGGCGCCATTCCTTTAGCCCTTGTGATTTGGGGAAGAAACAGGCAAAACAAAGAATTGGATGCTATTTTAAGTTTTGACAATGAATTCTTAGATGGCAGAGTAAGCGCCATGTGGAAATCGGGTAACTATATCAAATAAGAAGTATCTGAAAAAAACAGACGCCATGGCACATTTGCCATGGCGCTTTATATTGATGCGATGTTAATCCACCTTCGTGTTTTCCGGCTTCAGGTGGCTGTATACCGTGCCGGGCTTGGCGCCGTCCTTATGGAAGGAAAACAGTTCCGATACCGTCACCAGCTGGTATCCCTGGGCCACCAGTTCGGGAATGGCCTTTTCCATGGCGATGGCGGTGTTTTCGTAAATATCGTGGCACAGCACGATGGCGCCGGGCTTAGCTTTGGAAATCACGTTCTTGTAGGTTTTGTTGGCGTTGCGGTGTTCCCAATCCAGTGTATCAATTTGCCAATGGGCAATAATCATATCAAGATCTGCGCAGATATTCCGCACGGTGCGGTTGGTGGCCCCATAGGGCGGCCGCAGCACCTTGATTTGATAGCCATCCGCCACCTGGGCCACAACGGCGTTGGTGCGTTCCAGCTGGCTGCGCACCCGGGAGGAGGAAATTTCGGTGAGGTTGGGGTGGCTCCAGGTATGGGAGGCAATTTCGTTTCCCTGGGCCACGGCCAGCTTCACAATTTCCGGATAGGTTTCCACGTTGTAGCCCTGCACGCAGAAGGTGGCCCGGCCGTCATACTGGGCCAATACACGCAGAATGCGCAGGGTGTGTTCCGAAGGGCCGTCGTCAAAGGTGAGGGCGATCATGGGCTTTGAAGGGTCAATTTTCCGCACTTTGCTTTTGATCAGCGGCGAATCCACCTGCATCAGGGAAGCGGCCTGGGAATAGGGAATGGTGAAGGAAAGATCCCCATACAGGGTGGGCAGGCCATGCCCTGCGGTGAGGAACACTTCCAGGCCCTCATAGCCCAGCAGAATCTTTTGCAGGAAGGCTGCATCCGGCTCCACGCTGTAGCCATCGGAGGGGGTGTTCAAAAGCCCGGCCAGGTGGCTTTCGCAGAAAAACAGAAGCCGGCTATGCTGGCTGAACAATTGATCGGCCGTCAGCAGGGATTTGGTTTCCAGATCCAGATTGAGGGGATAAAACAGGGTGATTTCCGTGGCGCCTGCTGTATACCTTCCGGCCAGCAGCACGGAGGCATAGCGGTCATCCAGCTGAACGGATTTATATTGCATGGTGTAGGTGCCGCTTTCGCCGGGGTGGTTTTCTTCAAAATCTTTTTCAAAGAGGGCGAGGGTGCGGTCAATCCAATCGGAAATGGCTTCATCCGCAGCCTGGATATGCAGGGCAGGGTAGTGGAGGGTGTATTGCAGCCCGGTTTCCCGTTGCCGCATCCGGGGGCTGCCCACATCCCGGGGGGCATTTTCCAGGGAGGCAAAATCAAAGGCGTATTGGTGATCGCTGCTGGTCATCAGGGTTTCAAATTCGCCGGAGAGGGGGGTGAGCAGGCTGGTTTCCACCCAGCCAAACACATGGCCGATGCGGATGCGGCTGAAAGCGCCGCTTTTTTCAATGCGCTCTGCCTTTGCGCCGCTCATCACCTGCAGGGCAATGGGGCTATCCGGGGAAGGTTCCTTGCGCAGGGTCAGGATGGAGCCGTCGTTTTTCGTTTCCACCCAGTCCAGATGGGTGTAATTGGCGGTGATGGTAAGGTACTGGGTCATCATATAGCCAATTTTTTTGCCGGACTGCACCTTGCACCATTCCCCGTCGTTTTCCAGAATGGTTACGGTGCTGCCCACCTTGAAAGACCCCAGGGATTTGCTGGAAGCGGAATTGGATTCCCGCATGTTCAATTTGCCGCCCTTGACGGTGCCGGTATATGTAATTTCTTCTGCCATGGCTGCGCTGCACACAAGCAGCAGGGCCATCAGAAGCAGGAACACGGATAACAGTTTTTTCATCGGTACATCCTCTCTTCCATCCCCATGAATCACACTTCAAGTATAAAGGAAAAACGCCCTTCTTTCAAGACAAAATTCGTCTTTTTACAAAAGGGCGTTCTTCTTTCTGCGGATAGGAATGGATGGAAAAGCGCCTGCAGGGAACGCTTTTCCCCTTCCGGTTACAGGGATATTTCGTAATACTGGCTCACGTTTCCGCTTTGGTAATTTTCGTTTTCCTTAATCAGCACGCCGCCGTTTTTCCGGATGGTTTTGGCGGAGGCAATGTTTTCCTTGAAGCAGCCGAGAATCACCCGTTTCAGGCCCTTTTCCCGGCAAACGGCCAGGGCGTAGGCCAGCATTTCTGTTGCATAGCCCTTGTTTCTTTCCGAGGGCCGCACGCCGTAGCCGATATGCCCGTATTGCTCCGCAAGGGAGGAGGGCAATTGATAGCGGATGCTGATCAGGCCCACCAGCTTCCCTTCCTTCAGGCACAGATACAGCAGGGATTTGCCCCACCGGGCATCCCCTTCCGTGGCATTCTGATGCATCTTTTCCACCCAGGAAGGATAGGCGGCGCCGGCCAGCCCCATGCTGGCGCTGATGCTTTTTTCACCGCAGCGGAAATGCTCCTGCACATAGGCATCCAGCAGGGCCTTATCTTCCATTTCGGGCAGCCGATACATCATGCCGTTTTCCTCCTTCATGTGGCTTTCCTGCATTTTACCATGAATGTGCCCCTTGGGCAAGCGTTAGGCCAGGCATGAACCTTCCTTTCCCGGCATAAGCTGTGCCGAAAGGGGAGGAAGGGATGCGACAGGAAATTCAGGAGCGCTGCATCATGCTGGCCCGGCATATCATTGAAACGGGGGATACCGTGCGCAACACCGCCAGGCGGTTTGGCCTGAGCAAATCCAGCGTGCACAAGGATGTGCATGAACGGCTGAAACAGGTGCATCCGGGCCTGTTTGAGGAGGTGCAGAAGGTGATGCTGTTTCATCATCAGGTGCGCCACCTTCGGGGCGGTGCCGCCACCCGGGAGCGGTGGAAAAGGCTGCGGGAAGGGCGGTAAAGAAAGGGAAAAAAAGTTGTTCTTTTGCTGTTTTACCGGTTGAAAAGCCCTTTGTTTGTGTTATGCTATTCCTGTATACACACAGGGAGGCAAGAAACATGCGTTTTGTAGTGAAATTAGGCACGTCCACCCTGGCCCATGCCACGGGCCGGCTGAACATTCAGCGGGTGGAAATGCTGTGCAAGGTATTGAGTGATTTGAAAAATGCAGGCCATGAGATTATCATGGTCTCTTCCGGCGCCATTGGCATGGGGGTGGGTAAGCTGCTGCTGAAGGATCGGCCCACCGATATCCCCACCAAGCAGGCCGCCGCCGCCGTGGGCCAGTGCGAACTGATGTATACCTACGACCGGCTTTTTTCCACCTATAACCACACCGTGGCCCAGATTTTGCTCACCGGGGATGATATTGAGCATGCGGACAGGCGGCATAATTTTGAAAACACCTTAAGCCGCCTGCTGGAACTGGGCGCCCTGCCCATCATCAACGAAAACGATACCGTGGCCACCCATGAAATTGTGATCGGGGATAATGATACCCTGGCGGCGGTGGTGGCCGTCAGCGCCAAGGCGGATTTATTGGTATTGCTTACGGATATTGACGGCCTCTATACCGCTGATCCCCATAAGAACCCGGATGCGGAAATGATCCACACGGTGAATGAAATCACCCCGGAAATTGAGGGGATGACCGGCGGCGCAGGCAGCGCCCTTGGCACTGGCGGCATGCATACCAAGCTGCATGCGGCGAAAATTTCCACTGCTGCCGGTATTGATATGGTGATTACCAACGGCCAGCGGCCGGAAGATTTGTATGATATTGTGGCCGGGAAAGCCATCGGCACCCGGTTTTTGGCAGGTGAAAAGCAATGAAGGAAACACAGCAAATTTTACAGGAAGCAAAGCAGGCGGCCTTTCTTTTGAACGGCCTCACCACGGAAAAGAAAAACCAGGCCATGAAGGCCATGGCGGCGGCCCTTGTGCAGAATACGGAGGCCATCCTGGCGGCCAACGCCATCGATATGGAAAAGGCCCAGGGCGTGATTGCCCCGGTGATGCTGGACAGGCTGCTGTTAACCAAGGAGCGCATTCAGGCCATGGCCCAGGGCATTCTGGACGTGGAAAAGCTCCCGGACCCGGTGGGGGAAGTGCTTTCCGAAACGGTGCGGCCCAATGGGCTGAAAATCCGGAAGGTTTCCGTGCCCTTGGGGGTGGTGGCCATCATTTATGAAAGCCGCCCCAATGTGACCAGCGATGCGGCGGCCCTGGCCTTGAAAAGCGGCAATGTGTGCGTGCTGCGGGGGGGCAAGGAAGCGTTCCGCAGCGCTTATGCCATTGTGCAGGCCCTGCGGCAGGGGCTGAAGGAAGTGGGCCTGCCGGAAAACGCCATGAACCTGATTGAAGATACCACCCGGCAATCCGCCACGGAACTGATGCGTGCGGTGGGGTATGTGGATCTTCTGATTCCCCGGGGCGGCGCCGGGCTGATCAATGCCTGCGTGCAGAATGCGCTGGTGCCCTGCATCCATACCGGCACCGGCATTTGCCACATTTATGTGGATAAAGATGCCGATATGGACAAGGCGCTGAAGATTGTGGAAAACGCCAAAATGAGCCGCCCCAGCGTGTGCAATGCGGCGGAAGTGTGCCTGGTGCACAAGGATGCGGCGGCGGCCTTTTTGCCCCGGCTGGAGGCCTTGCTCACCGGAAAAGAACGCAAGCAAACCTGCGCCTTCCGGGTGTGTGAACGGGCGGCGAAGTTCATGGACGGCACCCCGGCATCAGATGCGGATTTTGATACCGAGTTTCTGGATTATGTGCTGGCCGTCCGGGTGGTGGACAGCGTGGAGGAGGCCATTTTGCACATTGCCCGGCATTCCACCCACCACAGCGAAGCCATCCTGACGGAAAATAAGGAAACGGCGGCCCTCTTTACCAGGGCGGTGGATAGCGCAGCGGTGTATGTGAATGCATCCACCCGGTTCACCGATGGGGGCGAATTCGGCCTTGGCTGGGAACTGGGCATTTCCACCCAGAAAATGCATGCCCGGGGCGCCATGGGCCTGAAGGAAATGACGGCCTATAAATACGTGATTTACGGCGACGGACAAGTGAGGTAAAAAAGATGAAGTACGGTTTTATCGGCACCGGCAACATGGGCGGTGCGCTGGCCCGGGCAGTGGCCGGGAAATATGCGGAAAATGTGCTTTTGTATGATAAGGCCATGGAAAAGGCGGAAAAATTGGCCCGGGAAACCGGGGCGAAAGCAGTGGATTTTGAAACGCTGGTGCAGGCAAGCGATTATGTGTTCATCGGCGTGAAGCCCTATCTGGTGGCCGCTGTCCTGCAGGACGTGAAAAAGGCCCTGGGCGGCAACCGGCCCGTGATCGTCAGCATGGCCGCCGGGGTTTCCGTGGCGGAACTGAGCGAAATGATTGACCTGCCCGTGATCCGCATTCTGCCCAACACCCCCGTGATGGTGGGCGCCGGGCTGACCCTGGCCGTGAAAAACGCCCAGGCAACGGATGCCATGACCGCCGGTTTCCTGGATGCCATGGAAAAAAGCGGCGAAATCATTTGGATGGATGAAAAAGTGTTTGACGGCGCAGGCACCGTGGCCAGCTGCGGCCCGGCCTTTGCCTATATGTTCATGGAGGCCCTGGCGGATGGCGGCGTTTATTGCGGCGTGCCCCGGGAACAGGCCATGAATTGCGCCGCCCAGATGCTGATTGGCGCCGGGGAAATGCTGAAAAATTCCGGCATGCATCCCGGGGCCCTGAAGGATGCGGTGTGCAGCCCCGGCGGCAGCACCATTGAAGGCGTGCGCACGCTGGAGGAAAACGGCTTCCGCTTTGCAGCCACCCAGGCGGTCATCAATGCCTGGAAGAAAATGACGGGCAAGTGATGGGGGCGAAAAAATTTGGAATTCAGAATGCGAAATTCGGAATTTGGTAAGTAATTCAGAATGAAGAATTCAGAATTCAGAATTAATCGTGTTTGACATTTATTTATAACGAAAGTTGAATAGAGCCTACCTTTCCGTAGAAATGCCCCCAAAAGCCTTCCCCTGGAGGGGAAGGTGGCAGGCGCAGCCTGACGGATGAGGTGAAAAAATGCCCCTCTTTGTTAGGGGGATGAAAATGAAAGAGACTGCCTCCCTTTTACAAGAGAGGCAGTCTCTTTTCGTGCGGAAAAACGTTGGTGGATAAGAAAGCGCCATCGCAAACTGGGTCCAGGGGCGAT
>JAZUQI010000216.1:0-7698 GCA_045605625.1 Clostridia bacterium | reverse complement strand
GCCATCGGCACGCTGGAGGGCGCCGATCAGATCTGCGTGCTGGGTACTCCCCTGCAGAAGGAAAAGAACAGCAAATACGAAGATATCACCCTGGTCATCAATGCCGGCAAGGCCTGGAAGGATGACGCCAGGCTGATGCCCCTTTTGTCTCAGGTGAAGAAGGTGAACAGCACCCTGCCCACCCTCAAGCGGCTCAACCGCGTGCTGGTCACCGGTGAAATGCTGCCCACCGCCAATGGCATCAAGATCAAACGTGCTGCCCTGAAAAAACTGATTGCGGAAGGCGAGCTTTCCTACCGGGAAATGGACCTGGCCTCCGCCAAGATCGCCGATGCCCCTGTTCAGGAAGAAAAGGCTGCCGCTGCTGCCCCCACCGGAGAAGGCGCTGCCCAGCTGAAGGAAAAGGTGCGCAAGATCTATGCCGAAACGCTGGATATGCCCGTTTCCGAAATCGGCGACAATGCCCACTTTATTGACGACCTCCACGGCGACAGCCTGCAGGTGCTGGGCATGAGCCTGAAGCTGGAAGAAACCATGGGCATCCTCATTCCTCCGGAAGAATACGGCAGCTGCACCACCGTCAATGACCTCACCGCCCTGCTCCTCAAAAAGCAGCAAGGCGATACCGCTGCAAAGCCTGCCGAAGATGCCCCTGTCACTCCCATCACCCGCTTTGAAGACAGCCCCGAATATATCGCTTTCCAGAAGCGCCAGGAAGATTTGCTGGGCTCCGGCATGGAAAACCCCTACTTCGTCTGCCACGATTCTCCCCTGCTGGACACCTCCAACATGGCCGGCCAGAAAGTGCTGAACTTCGGCAGCTACAACTATGTTGGCATGTCCGGCCGGCCCGAAGTGAAGGAAGCCGCCAAACAGGCCATTGACCTGTACGGTACCTCCGCCTCCGGCAGCCGCCTGCTTGCCGGGGAAAAAACCCTGCATCAGGAACTGGAAAAGGAAATTGCCGATTGGAAGCACACCGAAACCGCCCTTGTGCTGGTGGGCGGCCATTCCACCAACGTCACCTGCGTTGGCAATTTCTGCGGCAAGGGGGATCTGATCCTCTACGATGCCATCGCCCACAATTCCGTGGCCCAGGGCTGCCAATTGAGCCTGGCCACCTGCCGCCCCTTCCCCCATAACGATTATGAAGCCCTGGAAGGCATCCTGCGCACCCAGCGGCATAAGTATGCCAAGGTGCTCATCATCATCGAAGGCGCCTATTCCATGGACGGTGATATTGCCCCCGTGCCCAAATTCGTGGAAATCAAGAAGAAGTACGGCTGCTTCCTGATGGTGGACGAAGCCCACTCCGCCTGCGTGATTGGCAAAACCGGCGGCGGCGTGGATGAATATTTCGGCCTGGACGGCAAGGATATTGATATCAAGATGGGCACCCTCTCCAAGGGTCTTGGCACCTGCGGCGGCTATCTTGCCGGCAGCCACGCCATCATCGATTATATGCGCTATAACCTGCCCGGCTTTGTGTTCTCCGTAGGCCTCAGCCCGGCCCTGGCGGCGGCCTCCCTGTGCGCCATCCGCCTGCTGCGCAATGACCCCTCCATCATGCAGCGCATGGAACGGAACATCAAGTGCTTTGTGGAAGAGGCCCACAAGCGCAACCTGAACACCTGCCTGGCCGGGGAAACCGCCATCATTCCCATCATGGTGGGCAGCGATGAAGATGCGTTCCTGCTTTCCAATATGCTGCGCTACAAAGGCGTGTTCGTGCCCCCGGCGGTTTATCCTGCCGTGCCCAAGGGCAAGGCCAGGCTACGCTTTTGCGTCATCTCCGAACACCAGCCGGAGCAGATCGTGGAAGCTTTGGATGCCCTGCTTGTCTGCGCCAAGGAAGCCGGCATTGCCCTGCCCCCCATGGACGCTTAAAACGCACCTCCAACGCCGCTTTTCTTTGGAAAATGCGGCGTTTTTTCATGGAAAACGCCGGTTGCAACCGCCGGTTGACACATTGCAAGGCCTCCTTGGTGGCGCTGCAACCGGAAAAAATGGTATAAATGCCCTGCGGAGAGGAAGAACCGCAAAATCAATACCGAGGTGAACCGAACATGATCTTAGCCGACAAAATCATCGCCCTGCGCAAAAAAATGGGATGGAGCCAGGAAGAACTGGCCCACCAGTTAAACGTATCCCGGCAGGCCGTTTCCAAATGGGAAAGCGCTCAATCCATCCCCGATCTGGACCGGGTGCTGCAATTATCCCAGCTCTTTGGCGTCACCACCGATTACCTGCTGAAAGATGAACAGGAAACCGAAACCTATACGGCGGATGATGCCCCCTCCGCCCTGCGCAAAGTGACCCTGGCCCAGGCCAACGAATACCTGGCCCTGCGCAAATCCGCCGCCCTGCGCATTGCCATCGCCACCTTTTTGTGCATGATGGCCGTGATTCCCCTGTTCCTCATTTCCGGCGCCGCAGAATTTGGCTATCTTTCCCTGAAACCGGAAACCGCCATTCTGGTCAGCCTGGTGCTGCTGTTCGTTATGGTGGCGGTGGCAGTGGGCATGTTCATCTACACCGGCCATCAGGCGGAACCTTTCGCTTTCCTGGAAAAGGAAGCCTTTGAAACGGAATACGGCGTGCGGGGCATGGTACAGGAAAAGAAAAAGGCCTTCCGCAACACTGGCCTGAAAGGCAACATCTTTGCCGTTTCCCTGCTGATCCTCTCCCCCATTCCCCTCCTTTGCGGCGCTTTCTCCGAAGCGGAAAACAGCAATATGCTCACCCTTTTGTTCCTTGCCGTCACCATCTTGCTGGCCGCCGTCGCCGTGTTTGTGCTGATCTGGACCGGTGTGCAAAACGCCGCCATGGAAAAGCTAATGGAAGAAGGGGATTACAGCCGCCGCAAAAAGGCGGAAGGCGACCCCATGTGGGCCATCAGCACCTGCTACTGGCTGCTGGCCACCGTCGTTTTCCTCACTTGGAGCTTCCTTTTCAATGCCTGGGATATCAGCTGGCTGGTGTGGCCCATTGCCGGGCTTCTGTATGCCATCTTCCGCAGCGTTTACAGCATCTTCTCCAGCCGGAAAAACGAAACGGCACGCTGAGGGGCATGAACCCTGCCTATTCCAACGCACAAAAGCCATGCGGTTTGGCCCTGATGCAGCCACGCAGAAACAAGCGTGAGAAACGCTGGTCGCCCCTTGGCGAAGGGAGCGGGAGACTGGCTATCAGGGGCTTACGCAGCCCCTGTACCCCAGCGGCAGGGCCATTTGCCCTGCACCCCTTCTGCGAAAATGGAATCCTCGGAAAACAAACATTTTTCCGCACCAACGCCTCCCTTGTGAAAGGGAGGGGACGCAGCGAAGCCGTGACGGAGGGATTGCTGCCTCCCTTGTGAAAGGGAGGTGGCACGGCAAAGCCGTGACGAAGGGATTGCTGCCTCCCTTGTGAAAGGGAGGTGCCCCGAAGGGGCGGAGGGATTGCCAAACCACCCCCACGGGCACAATGAAAACGAAAAGCCGCCAAGGTTGAAAGTAAACATTCATCTTCGGCGGCTTTACCGTTTTCTCCGGATGCTTTGCATCCGGCAGGCGGCGAAACACCGCCTGACCCGTGGGGTGCAGCATCACAGTTCATTCGCTGCGAGGCATTCTGCCATTTCCCATGGCTATTTTGCGTATATCATTCTTGCACCGGGAAAATACTTGGTAATCTCATTCTCCTCTATTCGGAGGAAGGGTCCAGGGGCAATGCCCCTGGTGGGGGTTGGGGGGGCAATGCCCCCCTGTTTCCCTTCTTTCATTCAAACAAATCCGTGGACAGATACCGGTCGCCGGTATCGGGCAGGATTACCACGATGCGTTTTCCTGCATATTCCGGGCGCTTAGCGGCTTCCATGGCGGCATGGAGAGCGGCCCCGGCGGAGATACCGCACAAAAGCCCTTCTTTTTTGCCCAGCAGCCGGGCGGCGGCGAAGGCATCCGCTTCCGTGACGGGCATCACTTCATCATACAAAGCGGCATCCAGAATGGAAGGCACAAAATTGGCGCCGATGCCCTGCAGGCCGTGGGGGCCGGCCTTACCGCCGGATAAAAGGGGCGAGGATGCCGGTTCCACGGCGATGATATGCAGGCCGGGGTTTTGCTGTTTCAGGTATTTTCCGGTGCCGGTGAGGGTGCCGCCGGTGCCCACCCCGGCCACCAGCACATCCACCTGCCCATCGGTATCCTGCCAGATTTCCGGGCCGGTGGTGAGGGAATGGGCCTGGGGGTTGGCCGGGTTATCAAACTGCCCGGCAATGATGCTGCCGGGGGTTTCTTTTTGCAGTTTTTCCGCAATGGCGATGCAGCCGGCCATGCCTTCCTTGCCGGGGGAGAGGATCACATCCGCCCCCAGCGCCTGCATCACTTTCCGGCGTTCCGGGCTCATGGAATCGGGCATCACGATGACGAGACGATAGCCCCGCAGGGCGCACACCAGGGCCAGGCCGATGCCGGTGTTGCCGGAGGTGGGCTCAATGATGGTGCCGCCTTTTTGCAAAAGGCCCTTTTTTTCCATATCGTCCACCATGTTCTGGCCCACCCGGTCCTTCACCGAGCCGCCGGGGTTGAAAAACTCCACCTTGGCCACCAATTGGGCCTGCAAGTGAAAAAGCTGTTCCAGCCGCTGCAGCCGCACCAGCGGCGTGCGGCCAATGAGCTGTTCCGCAGAAGAATAAATGGGCATAGGGAATACCTCCGGGATAAAATGATGTGTTTATTCATTTTCCGTCAGGAGAAAATGAGCGTCAGGTTTCAGGGTGTTCATCAGCTGCTGAATTTTTTCTGCCCAGCCGCCTTTAAACAGGGTGCAGGCGGCCCGGTCCATGCCCAGAAGATCCTCCGGGGTGGTTTCCAGGGCCGATGCCCGGCAGCCGCCCAGGCATTGCAGGGCGTAGGCGCAGGCGGCGCATTCCGGGTTGTGGTTCAGTATTTCCGTGGCCCGGGTATCAATCAGGCGCATGTAGGCGGAATCCGTGAGGCACTTGGCCAGGCCGATTTCCGTTATCAGGGGGAACTGCTGTTGAATTTCCATGCCGGAAAGGGCCATGCAGGGCAGGGCCCGGCCTTCGGCGGAAATATACATCACCATCCGGGCGTGGCCGCAAACGCAGGTTTTTTCCGGGCTATGGCAGTTTTTCATCAGCGGAATATCGTAGATATCCGGCTGACAGGGATCTGCCCGGAAAAAGCCCCCCAATTGCAGGGAAAGGGGCATGCCGTCCTCGTAATAATGGGGCAGGTAATCCAGATACAATTGATACAATTCCTCCATGGAAATGGATTCGCCATAGCCCCCTTCCTTCCATGCGCCCACGTTGGAAATGGGGTTGGTTTTTAAGGAACGGCAGCCAAGCTCCGCCAGGCGGTTGACGGTTTTTTGCATTAGGTGCTTGTTTCCCTGATGGATGCACATTTCCGCCCCGGTGGGAAAGCCCTTTTCCCTGCAGCGCAGGAAGGCATCTTCCACCGCTTTTCCGGCGCCGTCCACGCCCCGAAGCCAATCATGCCAGCCGTCCACGCCGTCGTGGCTCATGTTGAATTCCGGGTGAATGCCCCGCTTATGCAGGGCGTCCAATAATTCATCCGTTACCAGTTTTCCGTTGGAATAGATGGTGGTAATCCGAATGCCGCCGGAAAGCAGGGCATCCACGATTTCCAGAAAATCCTTTCGCACCAGGGGTTCGCCCCCGGTTAAGGAAACCTCCATCACGCCGCATTGTGCCAATTGCCTTGCAATATCCATCACCTGTTCATGGGAAAGCTGGCCGTATTTGGCATCCGGGGCGGACATATAGCAATGCCTGCACCGGTAATTGCAATGGCCGGTGATGGACCAATGGGCCGTGCGGATATACCGGGCCGGGAATTTTTTGTATTCCTGCTGGGGGGAAAGGGCATCGCCCGGCTGACAGGGATGGATGAACCCCCTTTTTTCCAGTTCGGGCAAAAGGGCCTTCACTTCCTGCGGAATCAGGGGCAAATCCGTATTGATTTTGCCGTTGCAAAGCTGCAGGGCCTGCATTTCCGTGGCGCTCAAAAACAAAGGCTGGCTATTGCCCTTTTCCACGACGGCAAAGGGCAGCTTTTCCCAGCCCCGCAGCATCAGCGATTCATGCAGTTTGTAATACATTCCGTTCCTTCCTTCAGCAGGGACTGAGGAAACCGCAGCCCCCCGGCATTCGCTTTTTCAGCCGGAGTTGGTGTCTTCCCCATAGCCGGCAAAGCCGCATACGCAGCGATCCAGGCCTTTTTTGGTATAGCCCGCCCCGGCCAATACGCAGGCACAGGCTTTATCGTTTTTGTCCTTGGTGCCGCCGCCGCCCAGGGCGCAGACGCAGGTGATTTGGTTGCCCCCGGCCACGGCATCCAGTTCATCATCATCCAGTTCCGCAGGCTTGTTTTCCAGGTCTTTGGCGGTCAGCTCCACGCCCAGTTCCCGGGCCATGGCCAGCAATTCTTCTTTGCCGGCGTTGCCCACTTTTTCGCACAGGGCTTCGTCCTGAGAAATGCGTTCCAGAAATTTTTTCATATTTTCAGTCATGGCTTTTCCTCCATGTTTGGTGTATGGGCTGCCTGCGCGGCCCATCAGGGGCGCTCTTTCGGGTGCCGGGCTGGGAGGGGATCAGGACGGACGGTGGGGATACCGGTGGGGACGGAAGCCGCAGCATCGGGATTTCTTGCGAACACATTCTCCGGGGAAAGAAGGGGAGGCGTGGACGTGGAATGGTATTCTTCCTTTTCGGGAGGGCTGAATATTTTATAGTCGTAACCGCCGGTTACGTCCTGAAGCTGGTCATCCAAAAGGGGTTGCTTTTTGGTTTCGGACATACAGATCGCTCCTTTTCTTACGGTTCTTTGTCAGGGCATGTGGCAGTTCGTGACATGCTTGCATAATCAAACAGGCTGATCTTGACCAGCGCCCTTTTTTCGGACTGATTGGGCTCCGGCGCAGGCGCTTTATTGCTCAGATCGGTTCTGACGGATAAGGGCTGGTAATCAAATCCGCCGGTTACGTGATCCAGCTCCTGTTCGTTCAGTTCCTGAGGGCCGGGGGCAGTTTTTGTTTGTTCCATACGTTTTCCTCCTTTTTATGGATGCGATGAAAAACAAAGGAAAGGGCAGGCTTTGGAATAAGGTTTATGCATCCAGCCGCTGCCGCTCCACCAATTCCGCAAATTTTCCGTTCAGGGCAATCAATTGGTCATAGGTGCCGTCTTCCACGATTTTTCCTTTGTCCAGGTAGATGATGCGGTCGCAATTTTTGATGGTGCTCAGCCGGTGGGCAATAACGATGCGGGTGCATTTTAATTTCTCCAGGGAATCGGACACCGTTTTCTGGGTGATGTTATCCAGGGCGGAAGTGGCCTCGTCAAACATCAGCACTTTGGGCTTGGGGGCAATGGCCCGGGCAATCATCAGCCGCTGGCGCTGGCCGCCGGAGATGCCGCCGCTGCCTTCGGAAATCAGGGTGTGCATGCCCATGGGCATATGGCGGATATCCTCCGCAATGCCGGCCATTTCGGCGGCTTCCCAGGCATCGTTCAGGGTAAGCTGGGGGGCGGAAATGACGATGTTGGAAAAAATATCCCCCTGGAACAGCTTTCCGTTTTGCATCACCACGCCAATTTTCCGGCGAAGGGATTTCAGGTCAATGCTGTTTAGATCCTTGCCGTTATAATAGACGGCCCCTTTCTGG
>JAZUQI010000215.1:0-9229 GCA_045605625.1 Clostridia bacterium | reverse complement strand
AGCAGCCGTGGGCGCAGTGGCGGAAGGGCTGATCCTTTCCGGCATTGCCATGGCCTTTGCGAAAATTTCCCGGCCGGCTTCGGGGCTGGAGCATTATTTTTCCCATCTGTGGGAAATGTTTTCCTTAAGCCGGGGCTTGCCCACGGAACTGCACGGCATTCAGGTGGGGGTGGGCACCCTGCTTTGCATGAAGCTGTATGAAGATTTACGGAATGTGCAGCCGGAGGAAGGGGCCTTTGCCGCTGCCTGCGCCGCCTGGAAGAAGGAAAACTGGGAACAGGAAATGCGCCGGGTGTTTGGCAAAACGGCGGAAGGGCTGATTGAAAAGGAATATGCCCTTTGGCATAACAATGACCTGGAAGAAAGAAAGCGCCGCTTTGCCCTTCTGAAAGAAAACTGGCCCCGTATTCGGGACATTATGGATGCAGAATTGCCCCCTCTTTCCTTCATTGCGGATTTGATGGAAAAAACCAATATGCCCATGCTGCCCCGGGAACTGGGGTGGGAAAACCAGGACGTGCAGGACGCTTTTGTGCTTTCCAGGAACACAAGGGATAAATACCTCACCAGCTCCATGCTGTGGGATCTGGGGCTATTGGAAATGTACAATTTGTCTCCATATTTGGGACAAAAGTAAGCTATCATTTCGTGCGGTTACATTCTCAAAAAATGCTTGAAATAATTGTGTAATTATGGTATACTGTTTTTACTAATCGGAAGGGATGTAATGCTTGTGAGCATGACGCAGGAAAAGACGAAAGAAAACCGCTATTGGCAGCGCTTTTTTGTGTTTTTCATTGTGATTTTGCTGGTGTTTTCCTGCATTTCCATGTTTGTTATTGCCCGGGTGAATGAAAATCAGCTGAACCAGAAACGGTATTTACTGGAAAGCAAGGCCAATGCCATCAGCGACCAGGTGGATATGCTGATTTCCAGGGTGCAGGTGATGCGCTATATGCTGATGGCGGATAAAGGCCGGGTGGAAGGCTTTTATGAACTGGCCCCGGAAATTGTGACGGGGTGGGATAACAGCAACACCGAGATCATCAGCAACGTGGCCCTGGCCCCGGATGGGGTGGTGAGTGCGGTGCATCCTTTGAAAAAGAACGAAGCGCTGATTGGTTATGATTTGTGGAAGGCCGCAGAAGGCAGCCCGGATGCGGTGCGCACCCTGAAAAAGGGAAAGGTGCTCATTACGCCGCCCATTGATTTGATGCAGGGCGGCAGCGGTATGATTATCAGCCTGCCGGTTACCCTCTATGGCGAAGCGGAAAGCTGGGGCCTGGTGGCTATGGTGGTCAATGCGGATAAACTGGCCAACGCCTTCATGCTGCAGGATTTTGCCTCCCAGCAGGTGGAATATGCCCTGTCCTATAAGGATTTGAATGGCGATTACATCAACATGGTGACCAGCGGCAAGCCGGTGATCCAGCCCATTTCCCTGGATTTTACCACGGAAAACATGGAATGGCGCCTGTCCATTACCGGGGCCATGGATAGCGGCAACGTTTTCACTGTGGTTTTGTTGCTGGTGGTGATGCTGGTGGTGGCGGTTTTGCTGGCTACCAGCCTGGCGGATCAAAAACGCAGAAAGCAAATGAACCAGATGTTCCACGAACTGGCCAATACGGATAACGTAACCGGCTGCAACACCCGGCATTTCGTGTATGAAAAGCTGGTGGATAAGGAAACCGGCGCCTGGCGGTATGAGGGGCTGAAATATTCTTTGGCCATTCTGGATGTGGATAAATTCAAGCAGGTGAATGATACCTGGGGCCACGACGTGGGGGACGAAATTCTGCAGCGTATTGCACAGATTTTGCTCAACGCCCTCTCCCGGAATAAGGGAGACTGCGCCATCCGCTTTGGCGGCGATGAATTTGTTCTGCTCTTTGGGGACAGAACCCCGGATCAGGTGCGGGATATTCTCTACCACGTGCTCACCAAGGTGCGGGAGATTTCTTTGAAGGATTATCCCGACATCAAGGTATCGGTGAGTATCGGCGGCGTGCACCCCGATCGGATGGAAGAAGAAGCCACGTACATGAATATGCTGCGTGCAGCGGATGATAAACTGTATCATGCCAAGAACGAAGGCCGCAATCGGTGCGTGCTGTAAAAACAGAATGAAAATGCCCGGCTTGTGATACACAGGCCGGGTTTTTGCTTGGGCTGAAAATGGAAATAATTTGTAAAATTCAAGGAAGGGGAAGGGCAAACGGTTTGACGGTGCAGGGACGTTGTGCTATAATACAAAAAGATTGTGCCTCTGGCGCAACCTGAACGGATACGGGAAAGTGAGGAAGATCAATATGAAAACCACACTTGTGATTATGGCAGCCGGTATTGGCAGCCGTTTCGGCCAGGGCATCAAGCAGCTGGCGGCCGTGGGCCCCGGCGGCCAGATTATTATGGATTATTCCATTCACGATGCCATTGCCGCCGGTTTCAATAAAATTGTGTTCATCATCCGTAAGGATATCGAAGAAGATTTCCGGGAAATTATTGGCAACCGCATTGAAAAGCTGTGTGCAGAAAAGAACGTGGAAGTGGCCTACACCTTCCAGGCGCTGGATGATCTGCCGGATGGCGTGCAGCTGCCCGAAGGCCGCAGGAAGCCCTGGGGCACCGGCCAGGCCGTGCTGACCTGCAAGGGCGTGGTGAATGAGCCTTTCGCCGTTATCAATGCGGATGATTATTACGGCAAGGAAGCGTTCAACATTGTGCATGATTTCCTGCTGAATTATTCGCCGGAACATCCGGAACGCTATTGCATGGCCGGGTTCATTCTCAAGAATACCCTCAGCGATAACGGCGGCGTTACCCGGGGCATCAGCAAAACCGATGCCAACGGCTATCTCACCCAGGTGGATGAAACCTCCAACATCGTCAAAACCCCCACCGGTGCTGCGGCGGACGGGAAGGAACTGGATGCGGAATCCTATGTGTCCATGAATTTCTGGGGCCTGACGCCGGAATTCATTGATAAACTGGAAGAGGGGTTCAAGGAATTCTTTACCAACATGCATGGCAATGAACTGAAAGCGGAATATCTGCTGCCCATCTACATCGATCAGCTGCTGAAAAAGGGCGAAGTAACGGTGAAGGTGCTGGAAACCCAGGATAAATGGTTTGGGGTCACCTATCAGGAAGATAAACAAACCGTGATTGACGCCATTCATGCTTTGGTGGATGCCGGGGAATATACCACGGCTCTGTTTGATGATTTGAAGTGAAGGGAAGCGACGAAACCGTGAAGAAGATTCTTGTTTGGTGCTTGCTGCTGGTGCTGCTGTGCGGTATGGTTTTGCCGGGACAGGCGGAACTGATGAAATCCAAGCATCCCCTGATTGATCCTCAGGAAGTGACCTATGTGGAAACGGAAGATGAATTCTATAATGTACTTTTGTGCGGGATCGACTTTGGCCGGGATCTGAAATTGTGGACCAGCGGCTATAAGCACAAAATTGAAGTTTGCCACACCGACGTGGTGATGCTGGCCTCCATCAACAAAACCAAAGGAACGCTGAATCTGGTGTCCATTCCCCGGGATAGCGTAACCTATGTGCCCGGAATTCATGGGATTTATAAGCTGAATGCGGCGTTTAACTGTGCGGAAGATATGGAAGCCGGTATGCAGAATGTTTGCCGGGCTGTCAGCTGGCATCTGGGGGGCATTCCCGTGCATAACTATCTGGCGGTGGATCTGACGGCGCTGGTGGCATTGGGCGATGCCATTGGCGGAGTGTATTTTGAAGTGGATATGAATTACTGGGGATCTGATCAGAAACGGGTATATCGAAAAGGCATGCAGCATCTGGATGGGTGGGGCATCATGGACTATGTCCGTGCCCGGAAAAATGCCACCAAGGAAGCCAATGATGTTGGCCGTACCCGCCGCGGCCGGGACATGATGATTGCCATTTTTGATAAGGTGCAGCAGCTGATTGGGGAAGAAGGTCTCAGCAGTGTGATGCTGAAGATGGTAAACATCCTGTTTGGCGGAGAATACAATGTGCTGACGGATCTGACCCGGGCAGATCTATTGAACGCAGCCACCATGCTGACCAGCGTAAAGGGCGGAGAAAACATCGGCTCTTACGTATTGGATGGAAGATACAGCCGCAGTTTTGAACATTGGAACTTTACCTTCAACGATCAGGATCATCGGAAAACTGTGCTGAAGGAGGCTTTCGGCCTGGATGCGGAACCGATCCCTTATGTTCTGCGCTCCGATGCCACTTGGCTGATCAACCGGGGCTTTGCCGGTGCAAAGCATTTGCGGATGGCTCAGGAAATATATCGGAACTGTGCTGCGGTGGAAAACCCCACCAAGGAACAGCAGGAAACCCTGGCCAATCTGGAAGAAAAATATAATGTGGCGGTGCAGGCCTTTGACTTTGCTGCGGATGACCGGCAGGCAGCAGCCAACAACGCCATGGATGATGCCTGCAAACAGGTGCGGAAGGCCGCCGAAAAAGTGGTGGAAGCCTTTGATTATCAGGGCCAGGTAAACTGGTACTCCTTTAACCTGTGGTATCAGGATCCCCGGATCAACGAATACAACAAAATTGATTGGGACTGAATTGCTTCAGCCGCTTTGTGACAAAGGCGGCTGAATTTTTTTGTAGCCAGACGGGGAAAAGTGCGGTATAATAACCGGGAGAGGAAATTGAATGGAAACGGAGGCAAACGCCATGCGTGTGCTGATTGAATTGCATGATACCGCCCAGCCCATTGAAAATGTGATCACAGCCTGTGTATTCCGGCCGGAAGTGCTGGTGCTGCTGGGGGACAGGAAGATTGAAAAAGCCAAATACAGAAAGCCCCTGCTTTCTTTTTTCCGGATGGAAGAAATGAACGTGCATGTGGATTACCGGCCCTGCGGCCTGCATGATGTGCAGCAGATTGCCCAGTGCTTGCAGGATGTGATTGCAGAATACGGCCCGGAAAACTGCATGGTGGATGTGGGCGGCGGCAGTGAAACGCTGCTGATGGCCGCAGGGCATGTGTGCATGACCCAGCAGATCACGGCGGTGCAGCATGTGCCGGGCAGCAACAAAATCCGCTTTTTGCTGGGGCCGGAAAAGGGACGGGAAGAGCCTTTTGACCTGAAGCTTTCCCTGGAACAGGTGGTGGCCCTGTCCGGCGGCGAATTGCTGCGCAACGGCCATGTGGGCCCGGAAATGATGACGGAGGAAATGACCGGCCTGATCGACCGGATTTTCCCCCTGTATCTGGAAAACAAAAAGATATGGCCCAAGTTTGTGCAGTATTTGCAGGTGGCCACCCGGCAGGAATATTGGACGGGCACCCATTACGATGCCCCCCGGATGATTTTTGTAAACGGCCAGGCCCGGAATGTGAATGACGGCATGATGCAGAAGCTGGTGCAGGCCGGGGTCCTCAGCTTTTATGATTTGAACGACAAGCGGTGCCGGTTCACTTTTGTGAATGCCACCATCGGCAAGTGCATGTGCGATGTGGGCGTGTGGCTGGAAATGTATTTGTTTTCCGCCATGGTGCAATGCGGCTTTTTTGACGCCGCCCAGATCAGCATGGTGGTCAGCTGGGATGATGACGAAAAGGGCGACCGGGTGCAGAATGAAATTGACGTGGCAGCCTGTGCCGGGCTGGGGCAGCTGTTCTGTTCCTGCAAAACCTCCACGCCGGACCCCTATATGCTGCATGAAATTGCGGTGATGACCCGGCGCTTTGGCACCCAGTACGCCACTCCGGTGCTGGCCACGGTGTGCGATATGAAGAAGGAAGCCCCCTCTGCCTATTACCGGGCGGAGCAAATGGGGGTGGAGCTGATTGACATCAACGACCTGGAAAAGAATCAATTGATGAACCGGCTGAAAACCCTGCGCCGCAAATGGGACAGGGATGCGCAAAAACAATAAGAAAACAGCTTTTCAGGGGCAATTCGCCTTTGAAAAGCTTTTCATTTGCCGGGGAATGATGTAAGATAAAAGCAGATTGTATACAAGGAGGAAACCCGTCATGACCGAACAAAAGAATAACCGCTGGCTGCGGCTGGCGCTAGGCTGCGGCATTTTGCTGGTGGCCGGCATCATTTATGCCTGGAGCATTCTGAGCGTGCCGCTGCAGAAAAACTTTGCTTTTTCCAAAACGGAGCTTTCCTTTTGCTTCACCCTGACGCTATGCTTCTTCTGCCTGGGGGGATTGGTATCCGGCCTGGTCAGCAAGAAAACCAGCATTTTTTCCAGAATGATGGCCGCTGCCGTTCTGACAGGGCTGGGCTTTGTGCTGGCGGCGGTGAACGGCGGCAAGCTGGGGCTTTTGTACCTGGGCTATGGGGTGATGGCCGGCAGCGGCATTGGCATTGTGTATAACACGGTGATTGCCGCCACCAACGCCTGGTTCCCGGATAAGAAGGGCCTGTGCAGCGGTGCCCTGATGATGAGCTTCGGTTTTTCCGCCCTGCTGTTTGGGAAGGTGGCCAGCGTCTTGTTTGACCTTCCTTCTTTCAGCTGGCAGCGCACATATCAGCTGCTGGGGGCGGTGACGGCGGTTGCGTTCATTGCCGGGGCCTGGCTTTTGAAAATGCCGGTGGCCGCTGCCGGTAAGCAGGCGGCGGAAAGTGAAAACGATGTGCCCACCAAGGACATGATCCGCAAAAGCAGCTTCTGGAAACTGTTTGTGTTTTTCACGCTGCTGGCGGCGGTGGGGTCTGCGGCCATTGGCTTTGGCCGGGATTATTTCCTGTCCGTGGGCCTGGCGGAAAATGCCGCCGTGACGGTGGCCGGGCTGCTCAGCATTTTCAATGGCCTGGGCCGCATTGTATCCGGCATGGCTTTTGACAAGCTGGGGCTGCGCAAGGCCCAGATCCTCACCAGCGCCGTGGCCATTGTAAGCCCCCTTCTGGCCCTGTTGGCTGTGGTGCTTCAGGCCGGGTGGCTGGGGGCCGTGGGCCTTTGCCTGTGCGGCTTCACTTATGGCTTTTCCCCCACCATGTCGGCAGCGCTGGTTTCCGCCTTTTATGGCAGCCGGTATTTCCCCCTGAATTTCCCGGTGCTGAATCTGGTATTGATCCCGGCCTCCTTTTCCAGCACTCTGGCCGGGGCGCTGGTGACGGCATCCGGCAATTACCTGACGGTGTTCATCGTGCTGACGGCCCTCTCCGTTGTGGGGCTGGCGGTGAACCTTTCCATCAAGAAAGCGTAAGAGGGATGGTATGTTGGCCAAGAATCCGGTGATTTATTCCGATTTTCCCGATCCCGATGTGATCCGGGTGGGGGATACCTATTATCTGGTGACCACCACCATGCACTTTTTCCCCGGGGCCCAGATCCTGGCATCCAAAGATTTGGTGAACTGGCAGCATCTGTGCTATGTGTATGATGCCTTTGGCGAAACCCCGGCTCAGCGCCTGGAAAAGGGGCATATTTACGGCCAGGGCATGTGGGCCCCCACCCTGCGGCTGCATGACGGGGTATTCCACGTGGTATTTTCCTGCAATGACACCAAATGCTGCTATCACTTCACCGCCACGGATATCCGGGGCCCCTGGACGCCGGGAAAGATAGAAGGCTTTTATCACGATGCGTCCCTTTTGTTTGACGATGACGGGAAGGTATACATCGTGTACGGCAACCGGGATATTTACATCACCCAGCTGAAAGCGGATCTTTCCGCCCCCCTGCCCGGCGGCCTGCACCGGGTGCTTCTGCACGATGAGGCGGAGGGCCTTGGCTGGGAGGGCAGCCACATTTATAAAATGGATGGCCGCTATTACCTGTGCAACATCCATTGGCCCAAGGGCAAAATGCGCATTCAGGCGGTGCACAGCAGCGAAAGCCTGACCGGGGATTTTGTGGGGGACGAAGTGCTGGAGGATGATCTGGACGGCTCCTTCCGGGGCGTGGCCCAAGGGGGCATCATCGATACGCCGGATGGCCGCTATTTCATGATGCTGTTTCAGGATCATGGGGCTCAGGGCCGCATGCCGGTGCTGGTGCCCTTCACCTGGGAAGAAGATAAACTGAAACTTACCAAAGTGCCCCTGGAACTGGATGTGCCGGTGGATGAAAGCCTGCCGAAATTATACACATCCGATGCCTTGAAAGGCACCCTCAGTCCCCTTTGGCAGTGGAACCATGAGCCGGATTGGCGGCATATTGCCTATACGCCGGAGGGACTGCGGCTCACTTGCCTGGGCCCGGCGGCGGATGTGGAAAGTGCCCGGAACACCCTCACCCAGCGCTGCTTCGGGAAGCGGTGCGTGGCCACCGTCACGGTGGATGCATCGGCCCTGCAGGAAGGGGATTATGCCGGCATCTGCGCCCTGCAAGGATGCTTTGGCCAGCTGTGCGTTACCGTTTGGCAGGGGCAAAAGTACCTGTCCCTCCGCACGAGGGAGGCCGGGGATGGCACCCTGTTCCGCTCCACTGAAACCCCAAGGGAGCGTGCTTTGCTGCCGCTGGAGGGGGATCAGGTGACGCTGCGTGCCGCCTTTAATTTTTCCGTGGATCAGGTGCAGTTTTCCTACGAAAAAGAGGGGGCCTTTGTGGATGTGGGCAAGCCCCACGCCCTTGTGTATCGGCTGGATCATTTCACCGGCTGCCGCATCGGCCTGTGCGCCTTCAACGGCACCTCCACCGGCGGCACCGCCCTGTTCCGGGATTTTCAGTATACGGTGGATGCGTGAGAAAAATGGAGGATAAACAACAGCTTTTGTATCCCCAGCGGAAAAGAAACCGAATGCCGCAATTTGATTACAGCAGCAACAGGTTTTATTTCGTCACGCTTTGTACAGAAAATAAAAGGTGTGTATTGAGCGAAATTTCCTTTGTAGGGGACGGGTTTCCTGTCCCCTACAAAGGAAAACGCTGAAAAGCTGCCCGTTCTTGGTGACGTGATGGGGTGGTATAAATATCAGGTGACGAAAAAAATCCGGCAGGGGATGGGCATGGAGGGGCAGCGCTTCTTCCAACGATCCTATTATGATCATGTGGTGAGAAATGAAAAGGATTATGCGCAAATAGGAACATATATTCAGCATAACCCTGCCAGATGGGTGCAGGATAAATTGTATACAGAATGAACAAACGCCATGGCACATTTGCCATGGCGCTTTATATTGATGCGGTATTAATCTACTTTTGTGTTTTCCGGCTTCAGGTGGCTGTATACCGTGCCGGGCTTGGCGCCGTCCTTATGGAAGGAAAACAGTTCCGATACCGTCACCAGCTGGTATCCCTGG
>JAZUQI010000214.1:0-7874 GCA_045605625.1 Clostridia bacterium | reverse complement strand
AGTCTTCAATGTGCAGGCGGCTGGTTTCTTTCAGGGCAGATTCGCCGTCCGCCGGGCCGTCAAATAAGCAATGCAAAACGGAGGCGTTGTGAATGCCATAAAGGGCTCTTTCCTGATCCAGCGTCAGGTTTTCATACGTGTTCATAAAAAATCTCCCATTCCTTTATGCATAAAAACAGAGCGATAGGTGAGTACCGCTCTGTACTGTTCTGCGTAAAAAACGCTTTTTCCTGCCAAATAGCAGAATTTGTCACTCTTTTATTCGATTACGATACATTTGCAGGGGCAAACGGCAGCGCATTCGCCGCAGCGGGTGCATTTTTCGTTATCGATACGGGCCAGGCCATTTTCCACAATGATGGCATCGTACTTGCACTCCTTCTTGCAGCGACCGCAGCCAATGCAGGCATCCATGCACACCGCACGGGCGGCCCGGCCATTATCCGTATTGCGGCAGCGCACGATGACGGACTGGGAAATAGGCATCAGGGAAATCACGCTGCGGGGGCAGGTCTTCACGCAGGCACCGCAGGCCGTGCACTTATCGGGATCGATATGGGCAATGCCGTTTTCCATTTTGATGGCGTCAAATTTGCATTTATCCTGGCAATCGCCAAGGCCGATGCAGGCAAAACGGCAGGCCTTGGGGCCGCCGGCCAAACCGGCCGCCACGGCGCAGCTCTTATAGCCATCGTACTGGTAGCGGTCAATGGCAATGCCGCTTTCGCCCTGGCACAATACCCGGGCCACAAGGCGTTCCCCTTCGGGGGCTTCCACGCCCATGATGCGGCTGATTTTTTCAATGCCCTTGGCACCGGCAGGGGCGCAGCCGTTCACCGGGGCCTTGCCATCCACCACGGCCTGGGCAAAGGCATCGCAGCCGGCAAAGCCGCAGGCACCGCAATTGGCGCCGCCCAGGCATTCCTTGATCTGCTCCACCCGTTCATCCACATCCACATGGAACTTCTTGGAGGCGAAAGTGAGCACGCCGCCGAAAATCAGGCCCAGAATGCCCAGCAATAATCCAGCGTAGAGAATAATCATCTTTCCTCTCCTCCTTTACACCAGGCCACTGAAGCCCATGAAGGCCACGGCCATCAGCCCGGCAGAAACCAGCGTGATGGGGAAGCCCTTCATGCAGGCGGGAATATGGCTGCTTTCCAGCCTTTCCCGTACACCGGCCATCAGCACAATGGCCAGGGTGAAGCCAAGGGCGGAGAAAGTGCCGTTCAGCACGGAATAGAGCAGGTTATAGCCGTTGTTCATGTTCAGGGTGGCAACGCCCAGCACAGCGCAGTTGGTGGTGATCAGGGGCAGGTAAATGCCCAGGGCAGAGTACAGCGTGGGGCTGGATTTTTTCAGGAACATTTCCACGAACTGCACCAGGGCTGCAATCACCAGAATGAAGGCAATGGTGCTCATGAACGTGATGCCAAGGGGCACCAGCAGCCAATTATAAATCATGTAGCAGAAAAGGGAAGCTATGGCCATTACGAAAGTGACCGCAAGGCCCATGGAAACGCTGGTTTCCACCTTGTTACTGACGCCAAGGAACGGGCAGCAGCCCAGGAAACGGGAGAAGATGAAGTTATTGGTCAGCACGCAGCTGACGAAAAACAGCAGGATATTCATCGGTTCGTTCATGCCTGTTCCGCCTCCTTCCGCTTTTTCTTTTCTTCACTCTTTTTCACAATCAGGTTGAAAAGCCCCAGCATCAATCCGTAAGTAAGGAAGCCGCCGGAAGCCAGTACGATCAGCAGCATGGGTTCGTAGGAAGCCCCCAGCACGTTCATGCCGAAGATGCTGCCGTTGCCGATCAGTTCACGGATGGAGCCCAGAATGACCAAAGCCACCGTGAAGCCAAGGCCCATGCCAAGGCCGTCGCAAATGGAGGAAACCGGGCCGTTCTTGCTGGCAAAGGCTTCTGCACGGGCCAGGATGATGCAGTTCACAACGATCAGGGGAATGAAGATGCCAAGGGCATCATACAGAGAAGGCACAAAGGCCTGCATCAGAAGCTGCACCATGGTAACAAACGTGCAGATAACAACAATGAAAGCCGGGATACGTACCTTATCGGGAATGAAATTTCGCAGCAGGGAAATCACCAGGTTGGAGCAAATCAACACAAACGTGGCGGCAGCCCCCATGCCAAGGCCATTGATGGCGCTGGTGGTGACGGCCAGGGTGGGGCAGGTGCCCAGCACCAGACGGAAGGTGGGGTTTTCGGTGATGATACCGTTGGAAATCACCTTGCCCAGGCTTTTTCTTTCTTCACTCATGCTTTCTTAACCTCCTTCTGGTGGCCGTAAATCTTCCGGGGCAGGAAGCGATCAATGAGAGGCGTGGCAATGTTCATCAGCAGGATACCGTAGGTGACGCCTTCCGGATAGGCACCGAAATTGCGGATCACGGCAACGATCAACCCAATGCCAAGGCCGTAAATGATTTGGCCCACCGGGGTCATGGGGGTGGTAACATAATCCGTGGCCATGAACACGGCACCGAACAATACGCCGCCGGACAAAATGGCATACACGGGATCTGCCCCAAACAGCCAGGAGAAAACGAACACACCGGCCATCATGGAAAAGGGAATGTGCCAGGTGACCGTCCGGGTGACAAGCAGAATCAGAAGGCCAATCAGGATGGCCACTTTGCTCACTTCCCCGATGCAGCCGGGAATGCGGCCAAAGAGCAAGTCCATCAGTTCCACGTTCCGGGTGGCAAGGGGGGTGGCGGCCGTTACGGCATCCACGCCGGTTTCGAAGAAGGTGGGCACCAGATAGCTGGTCATGTGCACGGGCCAGGAGGCCAACAGCACCGCACGGGCAGCCATGGCCGGGTTCAGGAAATTATCCCCCAAACCGCCAAACAACTGCTTCACCAGCAAAATGGCAAAGGCGCTGCCGATCACCGCCAGCCACCAGGGCGCGCCGGCAGGCAGGTTCAGGCCCAGAATGAGGCCGGTAACCAGGGCGGAAAGATCCCCCACACGAACCGGCACCTTGGCCGCCTTCTGCCAGATAAACTCGCACAGCACAGCCGTGGCACAGGAAAGGCACAGCAGCATCAGCGCATGCAGCCCGAAAGCATACACGCCGAATGCGGCGCAGGGAAGCAGCGCAAGCAGCACATACAGCATCAGCCGCTGGGTTGTGACCGGGTTATGGAAATGAGGAGCGGTGGAAATTCTCAAATTCATTTGTTGGAGCCTCCTTTTTCAGCGGCTTCTTTGGCAGCTTGAGCCCGTCTTTCCGCCGTGATTTTTTCTTTGGCAAAGCGGAAGGAGGGGGTGAGCCAGCGGCGGGCAGGGCACATATAGGCGCAGGAGCCGCACAGCATGCAATCCATCACATGCAGTTTTTCCGCAGCGGCAAAATCGCTGGCATCGGCGGCCACTTTGATCTTGTAGGGGTTCAGGCCCACCGGGCAGGCAGCCACGCAGCGGCCGCAGCGGATGCAGGCGCTTTCATCCAGGGATTTGGCATCCTGTTCGTTCAGCACCACCACGCCGTTGGTGGATTTTGCGGTGGGGGTCTGGATATTGGGAATGGCGATGCCGGTCATGGCGCCGCCGAAGAAAATCTTGCCGGGCTGTTCGGAGAAACCGCCGCAGGCACCGATCATATCCTCCACCCGGGTGCCGATGGGAATGCGCAGGTTCTTGGGGGATTTCACGCAGCCGGTAACGGTGCAAATGCGGCTCACCAGCGGCTTTCCGTCAATCACCGCATCGCCAATGGCGACGCAGGTGCCCACATTCAATACCACCACGTGGCAATCGATGGGCAATTTACCGGAAGGCACCTGACGGCCGGTTACGGCTTCGATCAGCTGCTTTTCACCGCCCTGGGGATACTTGGTTTTCAGCACCTGCACATGCACGCCTTCCCGGCCGGTGGCGGCTTTTTGCATGGCGGCAATGGCTTCGGGCTTATTATCCTCAATGGCGATGACGCCCCGTTCCACGTTCAGGGCACGCATCACAGCCCGCAGGCCGTCCACAATGCGCACGCCGTTTTCGTTGATCAGGCGATGGTCTGCCGTCAGGTGGGTTTCGCATTCGGCGCCATTGACGATGATGGTATCGCAGGTGGCCCCTTCCCGGAAGGTGAGCTTCACATGGGTGGGGAAGGAAGCGCCGCCCATGCCGCAAATGCCGGCAGCCTGTATGGCCGGAATTACAAGGGCAGGATCCACATTTTCCACAGAACCCAGGGGCTTCACATCTTCCCAGGTATTGGTGAAGTCATTTTTGATGGACACGGCCATCACCGTGCCGGTGCCAAGATAGGGGATTTGTTCCACGGCGGTAACTTCGCCGGAAATGCTGGCATGGACGGGCACGCTCATAAAGCCGTTTGCCGTGCCGATCACCTGGCCCACCTTTACATAATCCCCCTTCTTTACGCAGGGAGTGGCTGGTGCGCCGATGTTCATGGCCATATTGATAACCACGCTGTCGGATTCGTAAACTTCAATGGGCAAATCCCGGGTGGGCAATTTGCCGCCGCCCTGATGATGCAGGGGATGGATGCCCCGCTTAAACGTCTTTTTTTGCAAGGAACACGCCTCCGTTTCCTGAATTTATTCGCTCTTACTGACCAAGGGATTTTTCGTATGCCTTGTTAATGGCATTCACCACGGCGGTGGAGGAAACCGTGGCACCGGTAATGGTATCCACATCTTCCAGGGCCACCGGGGCCTGCTTGCCAATAAACTGATCCACAAAGAAGGGTTCCTTCACCTGGGTGCCCACGCCTTCCGTTTCCTTGAACTTATCATTGCCCACGGAAAGGGAAGTGATTTTGCCGCTTTCGTCAAAAGTGACATCCACCCACACCGGGCCCTTATAGCCCTTGGAGGAGGCGCCGAACACATTGCCGGTTACCGGGGTGGCCGCCGCTTCGGGGGCCGGGGCCGGGGCGGCTTCCTGGGCCGGGGCATCGGCAGCCAGGTATTTATCATAGGCTTTGTTGATGGCGTTCACCACGGCGGTGGAGGATACGGTGGCACCGGTGATTACGTCCACATCTTCCAGGGCCACCGGGGCCTGCTTGCCGATGAACTGATCCTTAAAGGAAGCATCAAGCACTTGGGTGCCCACGCCGTCCGTTTCCTGGAACTTTTCATTGCCCACGGAAAGAGACAGGATTTTGCCCGTGGTATCAAAGGCTACATCCACCCACACCGGGCCCTTATAGCCCTTGGAGGAGGCGCCGAAAGTGATATACTGAGGGGCTTCCGCCTTGGTTTCCGTTTCCGGGAAGAGAAGGGATTTTACATAAGCGGAAATATTGTTCACGCCGCCGTTGACTGCGCTGGAAGTGATGGTGGCGGCGGTGATGGCATCCACGGTGTTATCGGCAGGGGTATCCCCGGCCTTGATTACCCGGAGGGGAGACGTTTTGCCAATGAAGCGGCTGGTAAAATCCGCCTCCTTGGCCTTGGCACCCAAACCGGCTGTTTCGGAGAAGTTGCTGCCGCCAACGTTCACACCGGTGATGACAAGGTTTTGATCCACACCGGCGATTACTTCCACTTCACCGCCAAAGCCCTGCACCTTGGTCATGGCCACATAGCCAACCGTGGTTTCGCCCTGCTTGCCTTCATACAGCCAGGAAAGCTTGCTGCCTTCGGGCAGGGAAAGCTCGGTGAAGCTATCTGCGGTGGGCAGGGCGGCCTTCCGGGCGTTTTCAGCAGCCTGAACGGCTTGCTGTTCAATGGGGTCCTTGGTAATCTGGAATGTGCCGCCCAGTATCAGGCCGGCAATCAGGGTGATCACCAGCAATACCAGAAATGCAGGGAGTTTCTTTTTCACTTGTTCATTTCCTCCTTATCTGCTTTTCCTGTGTGGGAAAAGGCAGTTTCGTTTTATGCAGGGCCCGGATCACAAGGGATGTGATCACACCGTTGAGAACGCCGGTGATGACGGCGGAAAAGAGAAGAATGGGCAGCCTTGCCGCCAGCACCCAACTGCCCATCAGCAGCCGGGAGCAAATGACCTGCCCCAGAATGTGCATCACGGCACCGCTTACGCTGACACCGGGCAGGCCAAAGGCCTTTGTCTTTATCAGGATGCCCATGGTGAGGAAAGCCATCACGCCGCCAAGGAAGGCATAGGCCATGCCGTTTACCCCGGCAAAGAGAAGGCCGCTGAGCAGTACCTTCAGAAGAAGCAACACAGCCCCTTCCTTGGCCCCCAGCATGTACAGCGCATACATCAGCACCACATTGGAAAGGCCGGGCTTGATGCCGGGCACATCCGGCACCAGCACAAATTGCTTTTCCACAAACCCCAGAATCAGCATCATGGAAAGCATCATGCCCATCAGGGTGATTTTTTTTGTTCGCATTGATCCTCCGTGAAAGGTATTAGATATCAGGTATCTCCTGGGCCTGTTCCGGGGACAGCAAAAGCTCCACATCCACCCGGTTTGGCAGGCACAACACATGGGTGCCTAAGGCCCGGTGGGCGAAGTTTTCGTTGGTCACTTCCCCCTGGCCGATGCACAGCTGATTATCGCAGGAAGCCTGTTCCATAAGAAAGCCGTTTTCCGTCAGGCGAACCACGTTTTCGCAGCCGTTTTCCTGCCGGATGGGGATGGATTGCGCTTGGCCCAAGGCCGCTTCTTTGTAAATCTTCCCATCCACCCAGATGCGAACCTGGCCGGTGCTTTTCAGCTGGCTGGATTGAAATTGCTGAAACAGGAAAAGGCCAAGGGCTAAGATAAGCACAAGGGCGATCAACACCCCATCTTTTTTTCGAAACACGGCCCCCTCCTGTTTACCGGGCGCTGGCCCCATGGGACTGGGCCATGGGCTTTAGGCCATCGGAATAATAGATGCTGCCGTCGGAGAGCACAAACAAGGCCTCCACATCCGGCAGGCTGTGTACCAACTCCGCCCCCTCCGTAAAGGGAAGGAGGAACAAAAGCGTGGAATAGTAATCTGCCGCAAAGCCGCTTTCGCACACCACCGTTACTGCACGCAGGTGGCAAGCAGGGAAGAGGGTTTGGGGATCAATCAAGTGGTGATAGCGAACCCCGTCCACTTCCATATACCGCTGATAATCGCCGCTGGTAACCAGAGAAAGACGGGTGGCATACAATACATCCAGCCTGTCCGACCCATACTGAATGGGAGGCACCCCATCCGGGCATTGCACGCTGATGCCCCATTTTTTGCGGCCATCCAAGGGGGCATCCCCGGCATACACATTGCCGCCCAGGCTGATGAGGAAGGAGGGCATCTTTTCCTCCAGCAGGGATTTTACATAATCCCCGGCATAGCCCTTGCCAACGGCCCCCAGATCCAGTTTGATTTTGGGGTCCTGAAAATACACGGTTTTGTTTTCTTCATCCAGCACTACTTTGGAAAAATCCGTATGCTGAGCGGCGGCGGAAAGGGCCGCTTCATCCGGCAAAACGCCTTCCTCCCGGGCATTATGCCACAGGGAAAGCACGCTGCCCATGGCGATGTTCACCTTTTCATGGCCGGGCATTTGGTGCATTTCCTTGCATTTTTTCAGAAGATCAAAAAGCGGTTCCTCCACCTGAACGGGGGCTTTGGCGGCGTAGCGGTTCAGATACCACAGGTTGTGAAGGTTCGGGTAGCTGTTATAGCCGTCAAAGAGGCGGTGGAGCACTTGCAGTTCTTTGGAAACGTCATCGCACACCTAGTCAAATTCTGCCTGGGAATTGGTATAGCCCATCAGGGTGATAACGGTATCAAAATAGCCGAAAATATTCCGGGAAAACTTGGTTTCGGCCAGGCCTGGCATACTGCCAGCCAGAATGACCAATACAATCAATACAGCGAACCATTTTTTCATGGTGTGTACCCACATTCATCCATCAATTTTTTTCAAA
>JAZUQI010000213.1:0-2887 GCA_045605625.1 Clostridia bacterium | reverse complement strand
CTTTTTTCCGCTTTTTTCACCCGGTAATACACCGTGGAAAGGGGCGGCACGCACACATGGCAGCTGTAGGGCTGCTGCTTCCAGGGCACTTCCTCCGCCTGAATGGGCCAGGCGTTGTACTGGTTACTGCCGGCAAATTCTTCCCTGTCGGAATTGTGCACTTCCTCAATTTCACAGTCATAGGGAAGGCCGATGCGGTATTGCCCGTGGAAGGCCGGGGTGAAATTGGTCACGCTGATGATGGGCGTTTCCTCCCCGGCGCTGCGCATGAAGGCCAGAATGCTGTGCTCCGCATCGTTCACGCTGAGCCAGGTGAACCCATCCCAGCTGTCGTCCACCTTATACAGGGCCGGGTGGCTGCGGTAAAAGGCATTCAGCCTGGCCACATACTTTTGCATTTCCGGGTGCTTTTCATAGGCCAGCAGGAACCAGTCCATCTCAATATCATCTTTCCATTCAATGAAATGGCCGAATTCGCCGCCCATGAACAAAAGCTTTTTCCCCGGGTGGGCCATGGTGTAGCCATACAGGGCCCTCAGGCCTGCAAACTTCTGCCACAAATCCCCCGGCTGCTTATCCAGCATGGAATGCTTGCCGTGCACCACTTCATCGTGGGAGAAGGGCAGCACATAGCTTTCGGAAAAGGCATAGTGGAGGGAGAAGGTCATTTTATCGTGGTGATATTTGCGGTACACCGAATCCTTCTTGATGTAGAAGAGGGTATCGTTCATCCAGCCCATGTTCCACTTAAAGCCAAAACCCAGGCCGCCCATTTCCACGGGCTTGGTCACATTGGGCCAGGCGGTGGCCTCCTCGGCAATCATCATAATGCCGGGGCATTCCCGGTATGCCGCCGTATTCAGCCGCCGGATAAAATCAATGGCCTCGTAGTTTTCCTTGCCGCCATCCTTATTGGGGGCCCATTGGCCGTCTTCCTTGCAGAAGTTGTGGTACAGCATGCAGCTGACCGCATCACACCTTAGGCCATCCGCATGGTATTCCTTCAGCCAGAACAGGGCGTTGCTGGTGAGGAACGAACACACCTCGCCCCTGCCGTAATCAAACAGCATGGTGCCCCACTGGGGCATTTCTCCCCGCAGGGGGTTCTGATGCTCATAGCAGGGGGTGCCGTCAAACTGGCGCAGGCCGATTTCATCCCGGGGGAAGTGGGCCGGCACCCAGTCCAGAATCACGCCGATACCGGCCTGGTGCAGCCTGTCAATCAATTCCTTCAGGCCATCCGGGTCCCCATACCGGGCGGTGGGGCTGAAATACCCCGTCACCTGGTATCCCCAGCTGCCGTCAAAGGGATGTTCCATCACCGGCAGAAATTCCACATGGGTATAGCCCATTTCCTGCACATAGGGCACCAGCCTGTCCGCAATTTCGGAATAGGTGTAATACACTTCCGGCTCCGGCTGCCGCCAGGTGCCCAGGTGCATTTCATAGATGTTCACGGGGCTGCGGTAGGCATCCCATGTTTTGCGCTTTTCCATCCAGGCCTTGTCCTGCCAGCGGTATTCACTCAAATTCCACAGGCGGTTGGCGTTCTTGGGGCGGCATTCCGTGGCAAAGCCGTAGGGGTCCCCCCTATAATGCCACACGTTATCCGCCCCCAAAATGGCATACTTATAGGTTTTCAGTTTTTCCTCAGCATCCGGGTAGTTGTACTTGTCCGGGTCGCTTTCCGGGGAAAAGGTGGATGCCGGCAGGCGCAGTTCCCAAATGCCGTCATACTGCTTTTCCATGGGGTAGCGTTCCGCTTCCCAGTTGGCAAATTCCCCGGTAAGGCACACTTTTCTGGCATTGGGCGCCCACACGGCAAAGTGCCAGTGCAGCACATCATCCTGCCACACCGGGTGCGCCCCCAGATATTCATACGCCTTTTCGGAATAACCGGCATGGAACCGGTCTCTTTCCGATGCATCAGGTGGATTATACCACATTCGCTGCGAATCCTCCTTTATGCGTTCTTTCAAATTTCCTGTTGCTATCAGTATAGCACAAAGGAGACAAAATTTCCAGTCATTTTCTTGCCCATTTGGCGCACACTAACAAAAAATGATGCAATCGGAGGTTCCTCCATGGTTTTTGCTCCTTTTTCCCCTTCCCGTCTGCATGCCCCCCGGCATTTTGAAAGGCAGCTGCGCCGCCTCATCCGCCATCTGCCCCCGGAGGAGGATGCCTTCCCATCCGCTGCGCTTCTTGCCCGGGAGGCTCCCTTTTTGCTGGAGCAATACCGGCAACTGAAAAAGGCCCTGAAAGCCTGCCCCGCCCTGCCCATGGAGGGAAAGGAACCTCGCCTTCTGCCCCTGGCAAGGAAAGTTTGCGGCCACTTGCCCCTGCACAAAGGCCGCATGCTGATGCAGATCCGCAGCTTTTATCAGCATCAGGATATGCGCTGCCGGGAAAAGGATATGCTGCCTGCCGCCCTTTCTTTGGCCCTTTTGGAACAGGTGCAGGAGCAATTGAAACATGCCCTCCAGATTGCCGGGGAGGATGTGGTGCTGCTTAGGCAGCGCTCCTTAAACCTCACCTTGCAGGCCCTGCACGAAACGGCCCTTTTTTCCTTTGCCGCTTTTTTGGAGCATATCTGCCCTGTTTCCGCCCTTTTGAAAAAGGATGACACCTTCCGCCTGATGGACCGGGAAAGCCGGAACCATTATGTGGATCGGGTATGCCGCCTTGCCAGGCGCTACTGCGTAGCGGAAACGGCGGTGGCCCGGGCGGCCCTCGCCCTGTGCCAGGGAAAGGAAGGGGTGGAAAAAGAAGCCGGGTATTACCTGCTGGAACAGCCAGAACTGATTGCCGCTTACCTGATGAAAAAAAGCCATCCCCTTTCCCGGAAACAGAAAACGCTTTTCTTCCTGCTGCCCTTTGCCGGAGG
>JAZUQI010000212.1:0-2087 GCA_045605625.1 Clostridia bacterium | reverse complement strand
AGGGTGGGTGTAGCCGTTGGCATCGGTGTGGAAGTGGGCGCCAGGGTGGGCGTAGCCGTAGGTATCGGCGTGGCGGTAGGCGCCAGGGTGGGCGTGGCCGTTGGCATCGGTGTGGCGGTGGGTGCCACTGTGGGGGTAAAGGTGGGTTTTGTTGTTACGTGTGGTGTGCAAGTGGGAGAAGATGTTGCAAATGCGGTTTGAATGGGTGCGAAAGTGGGAGGAATGGGTGCATTTGTGGAAATTTCTGCTTTTGCGGTGGGGATGGGGGACAGATAGGGCTGCAGGGGCATGATACTGGGCTGGGCGGGGGCGAAAGCCGTATCCTGCTGGGGACGCAGCAGCATCAGCCCTCCCAGAATCACCACCAGCACGGCGGCGGCCCGTACATAGGGCACAAGGGAGGGGGTGCGTGTGTGCTTGCGGATCAGGGCAAGGGCCTTTTTGCTGTGGGCTGCTTGCAGGGAACGGGCCTTTTGATGATCGGCAAAAGTCATTTCCTGCTGGGTTTTCTCCACGCTTTCCAGCGCAATTTCTTCCAGGGCCTTCTCCAGCCACAGGTTTTCCTTATCCATTCCATCCCCTCCTTTCCGCCAAAATGGCCCGCAGGTGGTTCCGGGCACGGCTGAGCGTTACCCGCACCGTAACCGGGCGCACCTGCCAGCTTCCGGCAATTTCTTCTTCCGTTTCATGCAGGAAAAAAGTGCGCATCATCACATCCTGCTCCCTTTCCGGAAGGGAGAGGATGGCCTCTTTGATGTGCTGAATGCCGGCCTGTTCCATCAGCCGGTCATCCACATGGGCATCGGAAACGCCGTCCGGGCCCTCCTCCTGCCAGGAAACATCCTCCTTTTGCAGGCGGCGGTAGCGGTCGATGGCAAGATGCCTCACTGTTATGACGGCGTAGGCCTTCAATTTGTTACATGGAAGGGTGCGCAAAAAGGAAATTTTTTTGATGCACGCCAACAAAGCGTCGCTGACGGCATCCTGAGCATCGGCGTCGCTGCGGCACAGCTGACGAGCCTGATGGTACATCAGCGGCCCATATTCCGTATACAGTTTTTCCATAAAAGCCCGGTCGCTTTCGTCTTCCAGGGCCATCAGAAAAAACGGCAGGGGCAGCATGAAAAAGGCATCTCCTTTGGCGGTTCTCTTTGGGTTGAATATTTATACAATTATATAATGGAGGGACGGGAATGTCAAGCCGCAGCGCAAAACACGCCTTGACATGAAAAAGCCCCGGGCGGTATAATAACAATAACGAAAACAAAAGAAAGGGGAGGCTTTTTTGTGTTTGATGATATCGGCAAGAAAATTATGGATTGGATGAAATGGGTTTGCATTGTTGGGTTGATTTTTGTTGTGGTGGATTTGATTGGAGAAATTGCCATCATTTCGGATATGGGCTGGAAAGAACTTGAATTGGCCTATGGAACGGACAGCAATGGCACGGCCATTTTTCTGGCTATTTTGGGGGCAGTTGGCAAACTGGCGGCAGTATATGTGGGTACGTGGATTTTGTATGGCTTTGGCCAGCTGGTGGATGATGTGCATGAAATGCGCACGAAGGATGCGCCCATGGCTGTCACCGTGAGCATGGATGGGGAAAAGAAAGTGACGGTGACGAAGGAACAGCCTGACGCTTCCAAGGAAGCCAAATGGCGCTGTGCCAAGTGCGGCGCAGAAAACCCCATCTATAAAGCCACCTGTCAGGGCTGCGGTGCGGATAAGTTTTCCCGGCCGGGCAGCACTGCTTCCAGCGGCTCCAAATGGCGTTGCCCCAAGTGCGGCACGGAGAACTCCAATTCCCGTGTATCCTGCCAGAATTGCGGTGCATACAAATAAATTTTTTGTTACACACAGCATGGTGAAAACCATGCTTTTTTGTTGAATGGTATCTTTTGGGACAAAAGAAGGACGAAAATAGGGTTTGATTGTAACAGATAGAGGGAAAACATTGCTATTTTCTGCATTTTGTGTATAATCATTAGTATAAGGAGGTGGAAAATGTGCTGAACATCGGCCAGTTTACCGATACGTTTTTGCCGGTGGTGGATGGCGTGGGCCGGGTGGCCCTGGCGTATGCCGAA
>JAZUQI010000211.1:0-4096 GCA_045605625.1 Clostridia bacterium | reverse complement strand
AGACCGCTTGGCCTCCGACTTAATTATCGTGGCCAATCCACACCGAGGCGGAATACCAGCCCGTCATGCCGGAGAAGAAAACGCCCTTCTGATCGGAATTGGTGCCGGTTTTTCCGGCCACCGTCTGCCCGGAAATTTTGGCGGAGGTGCCGGTACCGGAGGTGATCACGTCTTTTAAGATATCCACCGTCAGCCAGGCCGTGGAGGGCTTGAACACCTGGCGCCTTTCCTGGCTGGCATGGCCGTCGTACAGCACGTTTCCATCCCCATCCGCAATGCCAAGCACCGTCATGGGGCTTTGGTATACGCCGCCGTTGGCCAGCACGCCAAAGGCCACCGTCATATCAAAGGGGGTAATGCCGCTGGAGCCCAGGGCCAGCCCGAAGGGGGTTTTATTGATGTTATCCGCATCCACCCCAAGGCGCAAGAGGAAATCGTTGCTTCTGTCCACCCCCACATATTGCATCAGGGCGTAGGCGGCGGCGGTGTTATCGCTTTTCACCAGGGCGGTGCGCAGGGTTTCCGGCCCCCGGTAGGAGGAGCCGCCGTAGTTCTGGGGCCAGGAATCCACGCCCTTGGAACCCGTCCATCCCTTGATGGGCAGGGGCATATTGTACAATACGCTGCCGGCACCGGCCCCCATTTCAATGGCCGGGGCATACACGGCCAGGGGCTTGATGGAGGAGCCTACGGGCATGTTCATATCCGCCGCCCGGTTCAGGGATTTACGAGTTGTGGGGGGCGTGCGGCTGCCCACAATGGCCTTCACTTCGCCGGTGCGCCAATCCAGCACCACGGCGACGGCCTGGGGCTGAATAATTTCTTCGTAGGTGCCGTCGGAATTCCTGGCCCGGTAGATTTTATCGGAAGGGTCTCGCAGGGCCGGGTAATTCTGGTAATTGGCCAGGGTGTTTTCCACCGTTTCCTGAATTTCTGTATCCAGGGCCAGATACACGTGATAGCCGCCGGTGCGCAGTTCATTTTCCATTTTGTTGCGGTTGGCGGCGTTGTTTTCCAGGTTGTTTTTCTTCAGCAGAATCTGCACCACGTCCCGCACCGCATATTCCACATAATGGGGGTAGGGGTACAGGGCCGTGCTTTCCGGCGATGTTTCCAGCACCCGGGCGCTTTGGGGGTTCAGGGCGGCTTCGTATTCATCCTTGGTGATGAACTGGCTTTCGTACATCATCCGCAGCACATAATCGGTGCGGTTGTTGGTGATGGCCGTATAATCGGTGGATTCGCTCTGCCGGGTGTAAAAATTCCGCCGGGGGTTGTAGTAGTAAGGGTTGGTGGTCATCCCGGCCAGCATGGCGCATTCCCGCAGGGTCAGGTCATACAGGTTATCCTTGCCGAAATAGCCGATGGAGGCCACCTTCACTCCGTAATAATCTTCCCCCAGGTAAATGGTGTTCAGGTAGGATTCCAGAATCTGGTCCTTGGTGTAGCGTGTTTCCAGCTGCATGGCCAGGTACGCTTCCTGAATTTTGCGTTTATAGGATTGCTCCGGGGAAAGCAGGGTGTTTTTAATCAATTGCTGGGTGATGGTGGAGCCGCCCTGGTTGGAGCCGGTGGCAAAGTTCGTCACAAAAGCGCCGATGATGCGCTTCACGTCCACCCCGTTATGGGTGTAAAACCGGGCATCTTCCACCGCCACAAAGGCATGCTGCAAATAGGAGGGCATGCTGCTGATGGAAACCATGATGCGGTTTTCCGTGCCCCGGTAGTTGGTAATCAGGTTGCCTTCAGCATCGTAGATGAAGGATGTCTGGGCCTGGTCATCAATGGCGGCCAGGTTCAGCGTGGGGGCGGAATCCATATAGGCCTTGGCAATGCCTACCACCGCCCCGGCACCGGCCAGACCAAGCAGCACAACGATCAGAAGCAGCGTCCGGAACGCATTCACAAATACGCCCAGAAAAAAGGAAGGTTTCCTGGTGCGGGGCTTAAAGATGGTGCGTTTTTTCGGCTCTTCTTCCACAAATTCCGGTTCATTGGCCCAGGTGGAATTCATATAGGCGGATCCCGTCACCGGAAATGCCTCATCCGGGTACAGGTTTTCCTCCGGCACGCCGTTTGCATCGTACACCGGCTCGTATTCAATGGGTTCCAGGGGTTCGTTTCCGTTGTAATTGTCCACAGCGCACCTCCTTCATTTTTTTCGCAGGAAAAATTATACCACATTTCCTTTGGAAAGTACAGCGAACAAAATGTAAACGATCCGGAGCCTGCTTTTCATCCCGCTCCAGGCTGGGACGGGCAAGAAAAGGGCGTTTTCGTCATATCGTGTTCCATGGAGGTGACGAAAAATGTTCTCATTTTTGTATTGGCTCTTTCGGGATGCCCTGTTCTTTTTCGGCATGCTGTCCGGCCCCGGCGGCAGCTTTCCCAAGCCCCTCACCCGGGAAGAAGAAAAGCAAAACATCGAAAAAATGAAACAGGGGGATGACGCCGCACGGCAAACCCTCATCACCCACAACCTGCGGCTGGTATCCCACATTGCCAATAAATACACCGTTCCCGGCTACACCAAGGAAGATCTGGTTTCCGTGGGGGCGGTGGGCCTTACCAAGGCTGTCAACACCTTCAAGCCGGAGAACGGTTCCCCCCTTGGCACTTACGCCGCCCGGTGCATCGAAAACGAAATTCTGATGCTGCTGCGTGCTTCCAAAAAGCATAAGGGCGACGTATCCCTTTCCGATCCCATCGGCACCGACGGCGAGGGCAACGACCTTTCCTTTCTGGATATTCTGGGCACGCCGCCGGATGAACTGGAAGAAACGGTGGTGCACCGGCTGAATATGGAAAAGGTGCGCCGCCTGATTTCTGCCCTGCCAAAACGGGAACGGCTGGTCATTGAAATGCGCTATGGCCTTCTGGATGGCCGCATGCACCCCCAGCACGAAGTGGCGGATATGCTGGGCATCTCCCGATCCTATGTATAGCACCGTCCTTATTGTAAACGATGCCCGAAGGCAAGCAAAAAGCCTTCGGGCATTGGTGTTTTCTAAAGCAAAATGCGACCATTCATCAGGCGTTTTGACCCAGTGGACAACCTCTGTGCAAAATGCACAGAAGTGCACTCATCTGAGTCGGAAGTAGCAGGTGTTCTTGCCGCTTCCTTCACGTTTGATTTCTTCATCGGCAACCATCTTCCGCAGTGCGCCTTCAATGGCACTGACGCTTAGGGAGGGACAAAGCTCCCGGATATCCTGCTTGGTGAATCTTCCCAGCTTGTTCATGGAAGCCTGCCGGACCATTTCAATCGCTGGCATCTTCGTTTCAACCAAGGCGAAACGATCCGCAAAATCCTTGTAGGCGGCAAGGATGGTGCCCAGCAGGTACTTGATGAAGGGAACTGCATCTTCCGCTTCCTCATGCCAGCCGGTCTGCGCCTGACGGAGAGCATCGTAGTACAGGTCTTTGTTCTTGGCAATCTTCGCTTCCAGAGAGATGTACTTGCCAACATAGAAGCCGTTGCGGTACAGCAGCAGTGTTGTGAGCAGGCGGCTCATTCGTCCGTTGCCATCGTTGAAGGGATGGATGCACAGGAAGTCGTGGATGAAAACCGGAATGGCGATCAGCGGTTCAACCTCCATGTTGCCAATGATGCGGTTGTATTCCTCGCAGATCCTACTGAGGGCATCCGGGGTCTCAAAAGGCGAAAGGGGCGTGAACAGCGTTTCCACATGACCGTCAGGATAGGTGGCGCTGATGTAGTTCTGAACGTTCTTCGTGCGGCCCGCCATGGGATTGTTCATGTGGCTGTACATCACTTTGTGCAGCTGCAGGATGTAATTCGGCGTGATGGGAATGGCATCGAAGTTCTCGTGAATGATGTTCAAGGCATCACGATACCCGGCGATCTCCTGTTCATCACGGTTCCGTGGCGCGGTCTTTTCCGAAACCAGTTGCCGAATTCTGGTGCTGGTGGTGACGATGCCTTCGATGGCGTTGGATGCTTCGGTGCTTTGCACCTTGGCAATCTCCACCAGCTTCTCCAGTTCCTCCGGACGCTGCTTCAGGTACAGCTCCTGCTTACCGGCTTCTCTGTATATGGCAGCAATCAGGCCAAGGATATCGGAATCCCACTTCT
>JAZUQI010000210.1:0-9870 GCA_045605625.1 Clostridia bacterium | reverse complement strand
CTGCCCATGGTGGAGCGAAGCACCTTGGAGGAATAAGGATCCGCCGTTTTTTCATCCATCAAAAGCCCGGTGAACCCAGCGGCGTCCATGGTGCGCAGGATGGTGCCCACGTTTCCGGGGTCCTGCACGCCATTGAGGCACACAATGCGCTGGCCAAGGGCCGATACAGGTGTTTCGTGGGGGTAGGGGCAAAGTGCCAGAATGCCCTGGGGCGTGTTTGCATCGCAAAGGGCAGCAAATACGTGATCTGCAAGAACATATGTGGGTAGACCGCAGGAAAGCAGGGAAGAAAACTTCTCCTGCACTTTTTCGGATACGATCAATGCACAGGCCGCATGGCATTGCGCAGCTTCCTGGGCCATATGCTCCCCTTCGGCCAGAAACAGGCCCTGCTCCATCCGCTCTTTCCGGCTTTTGTTCAGCAGGCGCCACTTTTTCACCAAAGGGTTTTGTAAACTGGAAATTACTTCAGCCTTCATTTCTTTTCATTCCAAATTTCAAGGGAACGGGGCATGGCGGACAAAAGGGAAGAAAGCATTTCCTTTTTCACGCCGCTGTAAAGATACCAGGGCAGGATGAACATGGAAACAGCACGGTCAATTGCCTCGGCAACGCCGCCGCTGAGTGCATTCTGGGTGGCGGCAATGAAGCGCATGGCACAGCTTACCCGGGAAAGGGGCAGGGGCATATCGGGCCGCACGGTGCGCAGGGCCTGAATAGCCGCCCGGGTTTCATCGGAAAGGGTGCCTTCCTTCACGAATGCAGAAAGTGCATCGGTGGACACCGGGGCAAAGCATGCTTCGGACATAGAAGGTACAGCCTGTTCATCTGCCTTAAAGGGAAGCATAGCAAAAGCAGTATGCATGGGCAGGGAAGCGGTGTTTTCGGCATCGGAAGGAAGCAGGAACGCCGTGCAATCTTTCCGCAAATTGCAGCGTACAAAGGCCGGGGCATTTCCGCCGGGGGCAAGCAGCACACGGCTTTCGTTTTTATTCATGCTGACAGGGGCACCAAACACCTGTGCCAGCGTTTGCAGGGCAAGGGCGGCATCGGCATCGCTTGCCGAATGAATGTGAACAGCTTCCGGGCTGAGGGCAAGGGCCGTAAGCAATGCAAGGGCATCGCCTTTTTCGCACACAAAACCGGCAGCCTTCAAGGCCTTTTTCAAACGTTCTACCAGTTCATTTTCGGAAAGCTTTTCGCCAATCTTCCGCATCAGAAGCAGGGTGTTGCCATCGTTTGCCGCTTTTTCCAGCGTATCTTTGGCTTCTTCCCGCTGTTCGTTCAGGCGAATCAGGGAAGTTTCCTGATTTTTCAATTCCGTTTCCAATGCCTGTTTTTGCCCAGAAAGCTGCTCCAAGGCCGTTTTTTCCGCAGCGGTTGCCTGTTCCAAAGCTTCCTTCTTCAAGGCCGCCATATCCTTCTTGGCATCATCCAGCTGCATCAGAAGCATCAGCCGTTCCGCTTCCATTTCATGCAGCTGGGCATTCATAGCGGCGGCGGTCAAATTCTTATGTTCGTTGGTGATCGCATCGGTAACCGCCTGGCGCACACCGGGGCAATCCAGGAAAATATCCACAGCCTGGCGGCAATCCTCAGCATTCATGCACACCTTCTGCAGCGTGCGCTTAAAGGCATCCACCGGGTTTTGCACCGCTTTCAGGGCGGCAGAATCGTTCACGACGGCGCCGGGGGCTTCGGGCTTGCTGGTATAGCGCTGGAACTCTACGGTTTCCATCAAGGCATTGTGGGCCCTGCGGATGTTGTTATTCCGCTGGCCGGCGGCATACAGTTTGGTGCCGTTCAAGGGCTGCTGCTGGGGAACGAAAGCGGGGGCAGCAGGCTTGTCCGTCAGTTTGTTGGCGGTATTGGAAAGAACATCCGCATTCATTTGCTGAATATGATCCAGCGCCGTTTGCTTTTCTTCGGCCGGAGTTTCGGATGCAGCAGCGGCCGCTTCTTCCACAGCTTCAACAGCCGCTTCGGCTTTTTCTTCCGTGGCCGGGGCCACTTCCTCCGCCGGGGCAGCAGGGGGCCAGTAGAATAGCAATTCCTGGCCGTTTAAGGAAATGGAATGAATTCCCTGGCTATCCGGGGGCAGCTGCTTCACATCATCGGAAAGCTCCGGCGCATCCTTAGCAACAGGGCCCTGCATATTGGCACCGTTGCGGATATAAATAACCGGCGTGACAGCCTTTTCAGCATCTGCTTGGGAAACCACCTGATAGAAAAGGTTGGGTTCAATGGCCCGGACGGCATCGGAATAAACGATATATTGGTTGTTTTCCCCGTGAGAAGGCGAATAATTTTTATTGGTGCGGATTTTGTTGGCTTCCGCAGGCTGATTGCGAAGATCCAGCATGCAAAGGCCGCACATGGTGCGCATACGATCCTTAAACGTGTGCTGTTCATTGCGATCCGGCACAATGCGCAAAAAACCTTCATCCGGCAATAAGGCCAAGTCTTCCTTGGAAACCGGGCCATCCGCCGTCAGAAGCGGCTGGATGCGAAAATAGGCTTTGGTGATGTTGTCTTCTTCCAGATAAACCAATACGGCTTTCCCCTGAAAAATCATAAGTCCCCCTCCAAATAAAAATAAATAATGAAAACGTCCCTTTGACGTTTAGGGCAAAATGGATAAAGAATTTCCAAACAAGGCCGTTTCATCCGGCAGGGCATAAAGCGCAGCCATGTAGCTTTCCGGCATATGCTTGATGGCGCAGGGGAGAAGCAATGCAATCACTTCTTCCATGTTCATATTGGTAAGGTTTACAGACAGCATATAGTTTTCGCTGTTTTCCGGATCCAGCGCTGCAAGCACATTGGAAAGCAAAAGCCCGGCCAGCGTCATATCCAGCGTATCGAAAGTTTCGCCAAGCATGGCCTTTTTGAACAGGGTTTCATAAGTGGCGTGGTACGCCTGGGTTGTGGGCACCGTTTTCAGCATAACGGCAACCACCTTTTCCACCGCTTCCACATTGGCTGCATCATTGGCAAATTCATCTTCCTGGCCGGTAAGATTCCGATATGTTTCCTGATAGGCAGGAAGGAAGTTTTCCAAATCAGCATTGGATGCGCTGGTGGGCAGATAAAGGGAGGTGCCGTAGCGTTCAAAGCCCCATCCTGTCAGCGGCACATGGGTGACAATATCGCCGTATTGCAGGATATTGAAAATGTTAAAGTGCTTTTTTGATTGCTCTGCCTGCACTGTGGCCGGCGTGGCAAAGGTGTAAGCGTAAATCATTGCATCATCCGAAATGCCCTTTTCGGAAATCAGCGCAGCGGCAATATTGGCAACGGCGGCGCCACGGCTGTATCCGGTGATCCAGACGATGGGCTTTTCGTGAATTTCGTGCAGGGAAAGGTAATCCTGCACTCTGTTTACCACCTTCTGCGCAGAAAGATAGAACCCCTGATGGTGACCATCCAGAATGGAACTATCAAAATTGCTGACCCATTCCTGACCATAATTGGAAGAGCGGATCACGATGGCAACCAAGGGCCGCCCATCCTTCATTTGCATGCCGATGGCGCTGCCGATGGTATCCGGGGAGGAATAATCATATTCTTCCGTTACCACGTTTTCAAACCCAAACCCCTTCAGAAACCGAAGCACCGAGGCATCCGGCGCTTCGCCCTGCATGCCGAAGGAAGAAACAGCCATTTGCAGCGTTAATTTGCACAAATCATGGCTGTATTCCAGGGCGGATACAGGAAAAAGGAGGGCATCAGAAGAAAAGGGGATTTCTGCGCTGCCGCCAAAGGTGAGGGGCAGGGTGATGGATTCTTCCGCTGCCATGCCGCCAAGGGGCAGCATGCACAGGCAAAGAATTACTGCAAAAAACCGCTTCATTTCTGTGCCCTCCTATATCAATCAGGTACGGATGAAGGTATCGTAGATGGCCCGGACGGCGTTGTCAAAATCGTTTTCGTCCACGCCCACCAGAATATTCAATTCGCTGGAGCCCTGGTCAATGGTGCGGATGGAAATGCCCTGCTGGGAAATGGCCGTGAACAGCCGGGCAGCGGTGCCGAAATTGCGCACCATGCCCCGGCCCACGGTGGCAATGATGGCAAGATGGTCATGCACGGCTAGATGATCCGGGTGCACATCGTTTTGCAGCCGTTCCAGCACTTCGTCCAGATGGGGCTGCAGCTTGGCGCTTTCCACAATCACCGTCATGGTATCAATGCCGGTGGGCAGCAGTTCAAAGCTGATGCCGAAATCTTCAAACACCTGCAGCACACGGCGGCCAAAGCCCAGCTCTGCGTTCATCATATCCTTTTCCAGTGCCACGGCGCAGAAGCCCTTGCGGCCGGCAATGCCGGTGACAGGCTTGGAAGCATCGATGGGGGCGGTGGCATAGATCATGGTGCCGGGATGCTTGGGGTCATTGGTGTTGCGGATATTGGTGGGGATACCGGCGTGGCGCACGGGGAACACCGCTTCATCATGCAGCACGGAAGCGCCCATGTAAGAAAGTTCACGCAGTTCACGGTAGGTGATGGAAGCGATGTGCATGGCATCAGGAATAATCCGGGGATCCGCCATCAGGAAACCGGAAACGTCCGTCCAGTTTTCATAGATATCGGCCTTGGTGCCCCGGGCAATGATGGATCCGGTGATATCGCTGCCGCCACGGGTGAAGGTGCGGATATCGCCCTTTTCATCAGCGCCGTAAAAACCGGGAATCACGGCACGGGGAATATCACAGAGCACCTGGGAAATCAGGGCATTGCTTTCTTCTTCCAGGAAACGGCCCTTGTTATCAAAGCGAATCACACGGGCAGCATCCACAAAGGGAATTTCAAGATACGCAGCCAGCAGCTTTCCGTTCAGGTATTCGCCCCGGCTGGCAATATAATCCTTGGTGGTGCCTTCGGAAAGCTTATCGGCAATTTCGTTGAAATCTGCATCAAAATCATAATCGATACCAATTTCATCAGCAATTTCTTCATAACGTTCCCGAATACGGCTGAGCAGATGCTTAAAAATCTTGCCGTATTTGGCGGTATCGTAGCAGGCATAGAGAAGATCCGTCACTTTATCGTCACCGGGGCCACGCTTGCCGGGAGCAGAAGGGATAATATACTTGCGTTCTTGATCGGAAAGAACGATCTGCTTCACCTTTTTAAACTGGGCACCGTCGGCCAGAGAACTGCCGCCAAATTTTGCAACTTTCATGGTTGAAACACCTCCACAATCTTAACCTATTTATTGTAGCCATTTTTTTCATTTCTGTCAATCATTTCCTACGTTTTTCATGCTATGCAGGGCTGTTTGAAGGGTGCAATTTTTCTTGCTTAATGGGGTTTGGGCTGTTATAATATCATTAAACAGGGAAATCCTGAAAAATGGGTGAACTGTGAAATGCGAAACCGAATGGATGAATTTCTGGCGGCTGCGGAAAGAATGCGGCTGGGGGATTATATTCGTTTTGAAAGCGACCGGAAAAGGCGCCTAATGGATGCCTTTTTCCAGGGGATTATGCGTGGCCTTGGGGCCATGGTGGGGTTTGCGGTGCTGGGGGCCATCCTTGTATGGCTATTGCAGAAAATAGCAGAAAATAACCTGCCCGGCATCAGCGATTTTGTGGCGAGAATTGTGAAACTGGTGCAGTTGAGGATCAATTGATGAAACAAAAAGCAAAAGAAATGATGATGTGGCTGGTGCCTGGCGGATGCATTTTTGTGTTGGACCGGCTGTTCAAAATCTGGTTCCGGGATGTGGATATTGCCTTAATTCCGGGTGTGCTGGCCCTTAGAAGCGCTAAAAACACCGGCATGGCCATGGGGCTGTTCAGCGGCAATGCGGCTTTATTATTGGTTGCGTCCGTTGTGGTGGTGGCGCTTTGCCTGTTCCTGCTTCGCAAATATAGGGTCAGCGGCTTGGCCCGCCTTTCCCTTTCCCTCATTGCGGGGGGCGCCTTGGGCAATATGGTGGACCGGCTTTTTCTTGGCTATGTGATTGATATGATTGATGTGGAATGCATCCGTTTCTATATTTTCAATGTGGCGGATATTGGCGTGGTGTGCGGTGCCGTTTTGTGCGGCGTAAGCCTTCTCTTCCGCCCGGAGGATTGGAGCAACAAATGACGTATGAATTTACAGCATCCGGCAACCGGCTGGATGTGGAGATGGCAGAAAACTGCGAAATGACACGCTCCAGGGCGGCTTCGCTGATTAAGGATGGCTGTGTGGCCGTGAATGGAAAAACGGCTGAAAAGGCCTCTTTCAAGCCGGAAACAGGGGCCTGCGTCATCGTGCAAATGCCGGATATAAAAGAAGGGGAGGCCCAGCCGGAGGATATTCCCCTGGAAATCCTCTATCAGGATGAAGATATTGCCGTGGTGGTAAAGCCCTGCGGCATGGTGGTGCATCCGGCGGCCGGTAACCCGGACGGCACGCTGGTGAACGCCCTTTTGTTCCATCTGGATCATCTTTCCGGCATCGGCGGCGAAATGCGTCCCGGCATTGTGCACAGGCTGGATAAGGATACCAGCGGACTGATGCTGGTGGCGAAAAATGATAACGCCCACGCTTTCCTTTCCCAGCAGCTGGCAGATAGGCAAATGGAAAAGCACTACCGGGCGGTGGTGTTTGGCAAAATGAAGGAAGAAAAGGGCGTGATCGAAGCGCCCATTGCCCGCAGCAAAACGGACAGGAAAAAGATGGCCATCGATAAAGAAGGCCGCTATGCGCTGACGGAATGGAAGCTGTTGAACCAAATGCCGGACAGAGCCCTTCTGGATGTGCATATCATCACCGGGCGCACCCACCAGATTCGTGTGCACATGCAGTCCATCGGCCATCCGGTGCTGGGGGACGTGATTTATGGGCATAAGCATCTGCCCAAGGCAGACAGGCTGATGCTGCACGCCTATTCCTTAAGCTTTACCCACCCCAAAACCCTGGAACGCTTAACCTTTAAGGCCCCCTGTGCCTTTTCAGGAGACGAAGAAACATGAAACAAAAGAAAATGAAGCTGGCAGAAAGGCTGATGGAGCTTGGCATCTGCCAGAATGAAAGGGAAGTAACGGCCTTTATCATGGCCGGGGAAATTTATGTGAACGGCCAAAAGGCCAAGGCTGGTATGCTGGTGAAGGAAGAAGATGCGGTTACCCGAAAGGGCGTTTTGCCCTATGCCAGCAAAGGCGGCTTCAAGATGAGCGGTGCGCTGGATGATTTTGGCATTGACGTGCAGGGAAAAGTGTGCATTGATGCCGGGGCCTGCACCGGCGGCTTTACGGATTGCCTGTGCCAGCGTGGGGCGGAAAGGGTTTACGCCGTGGACGTGGGCTTTGGCCAGCTGATGGGCAAACTGCGCCAGAACCCCCATGTGGTGAATCTGGAAAAGACCAATATCAGCGACGAATGCCTTTTGCATCTGGATCCTAAACCTGTGCTGGGCACGGTGGATGTAAGCTATTTATCCCTGCGGAAAGCCATTCCGTATTTTTCGGCCGTTTTACATGGCGAAGGGGAATTGGTGTGCCTGGTGAAGCCGCTGTTTGAAATCGACGATGCGGAGGCCCGGCGCACCGGCATCATTGAAGATGAGGCTTATCTGCCGTTGCTTCAGGATTTGATTCGGGATGTGAATGCCATGCCGGGCACCTTTGTGAAGGATGTGACCAACAGCAGCGTAACCGGCAATGCCGGCACGAGGGAGTTTTTCCTTCATGTGCTATTGGGCAAGGAATGCGGCCCGGTGGCGCCGGAAAGGCTGGAGATGGCCGTGCGAAAGGCGAAAGAATTGGAGGAATACAGAAAATGAAATTCGCTAATGCATATTTTATTACAGGAACAGCCTATGCCGGAAAATCCACGCTGGTTAAAAACCTGGCGGAGAAATTCGGCGGCATTGCCTGCAGAGAAAACTATCACGAACCCTTGATGGAAGGGCTGGACAGCAAGGAATTTCCCTGCCTTTGCTATACCAGAGACTTGGAAGACTGGCATCATTTCATCCGCAGAAGCCCGGAGGAATACGCCGGTTGGATCAAAGGCGTTTCCAAGGAATGCGAAATTCTGGAACTGAAGATTCTGGAAGAAGTGTGCAAAGAGGGAAAGCCCGTTTTTGTGGATACCAATATCAGCCTGGAAACGCTGCACCGGATTTCCGATGAAAAGCATGTGCTATTGATGTTGGCGGACCCTATGATTTCCGTCAATTTGTTTTTCAATCGGCCGGATAAGGAAAAGCAGTTTTTGTATCAGCTGATGATGGAAGAAGAAAACCCTGAAGCGGCATTGGAAAATTTCCGTCAGGGATTGATGCTGATCAATTCGCAGGAAAACTACGACGAACTTCTCCATTCAGGGTTCAAGGTGCTGCTTCGGGATGAAAACAGAACCCAGGAAGAAACCCTATCCCTTGCGGCAAAGCACTTTGGCCTTGCATAAAGAAAACCGGATGCGCATCGCATCCGGCTTTTGTTTACTGATTTTCTTCCATGAATTTGTATAGCTTGCGTTTCACCCGCTGCAGGGCATTATCAATGGATTTCACATGGCGGCCCAGGGTTTCCGCAATTTCCTGATAGCTCTTCCCGTCCATGAACAACTCCAGCACCTGCCGTTCCAGATCAGAAAGCAATTGATCCATCTGAGCATGGATGTTTTTCAAATCTTCTTTGCTGATGTAAAGTTCTTCCGGGTTGGTCACCCGGCCTTCGATCACGTCCAATAGCGTCCTGTCCGATTCCTCATCGTACAGGGGTTTGTTCAGGGAGACATAGCTGTTCAGCGGCACATGCTTTTGCCGGGTGGCGGCCTTGATGGCGGTGATGATTTGCCGCTTTACGCACAATTCCGCAAAAGAGCGGAAAGAAGCCAGCCGTGATGCCTGAAAATCCCGAATGGATTTATACAGGCCAATCATGCCCTCCTGCACAATATCTTCATGGTCCGCCCCGATGAGGAAATAGCTTCTGGCCTTGGAACGGACGAAATTCTTGTATTTGTTCAGCAGAAACACAAGGGCATCGCCGTCGCCGCCCTGGGCCAGCGTTACCACATCTTCATCCGTCATTTCCTGATAGGAAAGGGGAGGCGTGGGTTGGTTCAGTTTCTGGTCGGTCATACAATTCCTCCGACAAAAAATGGGGTATACGTTCAGCTGCGGCTGGAGAAAGCGGCGTACAAAAGCACACCGGCCGCCACGCTGGCATTGAGGGAACCCACGCCACCCTTCATGGGCAGGGATACCTTATGATCGCAGGTTTCCAGCACCAGGCGGCTCACACCTTCGCCTTCCGCACCGATGATGATGGCGCAGGGGCCGCTGAAATTCACGCTGCGGTAATCTTCGCCCACCATATCGGCAGCGTACAGCCATACGCCCCGCTTTTTCAGCATTTCCAGGGTGCGGGTCAGGTTCGTTACCCGTGCCACTTTCACCGTTTCAATGGCCCCGGCAGAGGCCTTTACGGCGGAGGGCGTCAGGCCCACAGCCCGGCGTTCCGGCACGATGACGCCATGGGCGCCCACGCAGGCAGCGGTGCGGATGATGGCCCCCAGGTTCTGCGGGTCCGTCACCCCATCCAGAATAACCAGGAAGGGTTCTTCGCCCTTTTCTTCGGCTTCAGAAAGCATATCTTCCACATCAAAATAGCGGTAAGCGGAAGCAAAGGCCAGCATGCCCTGATGGTTCTTGGTGATTTCGTCAAGCCTTGTGCGTTCCACCGTCTGGATGGGAATATGGGCATCCCGGGCCATGGAAATGATTTCCTTGGCGGTGGCGGAAAGATCGCCCTTTGCCACCAGCAGCTTTTCAATATCCCGGCCGTTCTTGATGGCTTCCCGGATGGGATTACGGCCGGACAGCAGGTTTTCCGGGGGCAGGAAAGCATCGTCCTTTTCTACGGG
>JAZUQI010000209.1:0-8453 GCA_045605625.1 Clostridia bacterium | reverse complement strand
TATTGATCATGGAGCCGGCATCCACCTGCTTGGCCCAGTCAAAGATCTTGGGAGTATTGGGGGCAGCGTTGCCCAGCAGGTCCTTGCGCACAATGACCACCACCACACCGGCAGGGCCGATGTTCTTCTGGGCACCGGCATAGATCACGCCGAACTTGCTCACGTCATAGGGCTGGGAGAGGATGTTGGAGGACATATCGGCAACCAGGGGAACGTTGCCCACGTCCGGCAGTTCCGTGTAGCGGGTGCCGAAGATGGTGTTGTTGGTGGTGATATAGAAGTAATCCGCATTGGGATTGAACTTGGATTTATCCAGCACGGGGATGTGGTTGTAGTTATCTTCCTTGGAAGAGGCCACCACGTTGATGTTGCCGTACTTCTTGGCTTCCACCAGGGCGCCGTGGGCGAAATTGCCGCTGTCCACATAATCGGCGCTGGTCTTGAGCAGGTTCATGGGGATGGCAGCGAACTGGCCGGTGGCACCGCCCTGCAAAAGCAGCACTTCGTAATTATCAGGAATCTGCATCAGTTCCTTCAAAAGGGCCACGGTGTGATCGAAAATTTCAATATATCCCTTGGCACGGTGGCTCATTTCCATTACGGACATACCGGTGCCATTGTAATCCAGCATTTCCTTGGCAGCCTTTTCCAGAGCGGCAGTGGGCAGCATAGAGGGGCCTGCGGCAAAATTATAAACACGGTTCATGGTTCATCTAACTCCCTTCATTTCGGTTGACGCTATTATATGCGTTCTTTTTGAAAACTGCAAGATTGAAAACAGAAAAATGCAATTTAGGCACACTTTCATAGAGTATAAGGGTGAAATGTGACCATATAAGACAAGGGACGATTTTTCGCATGCCAAATTTCCCTTTCTGCGGGACGAAAACCGACCCGCCCGAGGGGGACTTACATCAGAAAAAGAAAATGTAATTTTATTTGCTACCCATTCTTGAAATGGAAGGGAAGATGTGGTAATATATATGTTGGAATTTTCTAAATGTATCCGGATAAAATTTTGCAAAGGAAAAGGATGTGAGGGTATGCGCAGGCGGCGTTTCCTACGGGCGGCATGTGTTTGCCTTTCCCTTTTCCTTTTTCTGTTTGCTGCAACCGGGGCGCTGGCGGCCCTGTGGCCCAAGCTGGAGGATGCTACCGGCAGAAAAACGGACGGGGCCCTGGATGTGATTGCCGGCCATGCCAATGACGGGTATGTGCTGGTGAGGGGCGGCAAAACGAAAAAGCGCCTGAAGCTGCGTGTGAAGCAGGGCGAGCATTCCGTGATGTACGACCTGGGAACGGATAACGAATACGATGTGATTCCTCTCCAGTTCGGCAACGGCCGGTATCAGCTGAACCTGTTCCGCCAGGTATCCGGCAGCCGGTATTCCGATGAAGGCGTGGTGGCCATCAATGTGGAAATGCCGGATGTGAACCTGGCCTTCCTCTACCCCAACCAGTTCATCGATTATACGGCGGACAGTAAGGCGGCTCAAAAGGCCGAGGAATTGTGCGCCGGGGTGCAGGATAATAAGGATAAATATAAAATCATTACCGATTTTGTGCTGAAAAACTTTGTGTATGACTATATCCGGGCCGTTACCACCAAGGCCGGCGGTATTCCGGATGTGGATTATTGCTTTGAAAAGGGCATGGGCATTTGCCTGGATTTGGCCTCCACTTCCGTTTGTATGCTGCGCACCCAGGGGGTGCCGGCCAAATTGGTGATTGGCAGCGCCAACGGGCAGTATCATGCCTGGGTGCAGGCCACGGTGAACGGGGAAGAAACGTTGTTTGATCCAACCGCCGTATTGCAGAATATGGCCCAGCCGGTGGAATATGCGGTGGAACGTTGGTATTAAGGGGGATATGAAAATGAAGAAGAATAAGCAAAAGACGGCCATGACGCCGGTGGAACTGAGCAGTTTTTGCAGCCAGATTTCCCTGATGCTCAAGGCAGGGATGCCCCTGGATGCCGGGCTGGAATTGCTGGCCAGCAACCGCAATGAAAAAGAGGCGGAGGCTTTCGGCAAAATGCATCAGAGCATGCTGGAAACCGGCAGCCTCTACGATGCCATGGAAAAGGACGGCCGTTTCCCCGAATACCTGGTGGAAATGACGGGCATCGGCGAAAGAACCGGCCACCTGGAAGATGTGATGCGGGGCATGACCGCCTATTATGAACGGGAAGCCCGGATGAAGGACGCCCTGCGCAATGCCGTGGCCTATCCTTTGGTGCTTGGCAGCATGCTGGTGGTGATCGTGCTGATTCTTTTGTGGAAAGTGCTGCCGGTGTTCCGCCGGGTGCTGTCCAGCATGGGCGTCAGCGCTGCCCAGTCCGGCGGCGGGCTGATGCAGGTGGGCGCCACCATCGGCTGGATTGTGCTGGCCGTGGTGGGGGTTGTGCTGCTGGGGGTGCTGGCATGCCTGATTCTGGCGAAAACCAAGGTGAAAGATAAAATGATGCGCATTTTGCGCAAGCTGATTCCGGCCCTTGGGGATTTGTCCATGCACATTTCCGGTTCCCGGGTGGCTTCCGTTCTTTCCATGATGCTGTCCAGCGGCTTTTTGATGGAAGATGCGCTGAACACGGTGCCCCGGGTGCTGGATGACAGCGAAGCGGTGGAAAAGGTGAAGGCCATCGGCGAAAAAATCAATATGGGCGAAACCTTCTCCGATGCCATTGCCGTTTCCGGCCTGTTTGATGAACTGCACACCCGGCTGTTGCAAACCGGCGTGATGACGGGCAGCGAAGATATGGTGATGGAAAAAATTGCCGCCACCTACGAAGAAGAAACGGAAGTCAGCATCGCCCGGATCATTGCTGTGATTGAGCCCACGGTGGTGGCCCTGCTTTCCATTGTGATCGGGGCCGTGCTGCTTTCGGTGATGCTGCCCATGGCCAGCATCCTGACCAGCTTACTATAATGAAGAAAAAATTACGTTCAGAAAGGAGGGCTGCCTTGTGACGGTGCGGAAAATGATCTCCTTGATCCTGGTGGTTGCGCTTTTGCTGGGGGTGGGGTATATGGCCATCAACAGCATGATTTCCGCCGGGGATGCCGGGGAAACCCGGATGGTGCGGGACGCAGTGAAAAACGCTGCGCTTACTTGCTTTGCCGTGGAAGGGGCCTATCCTGCTGATTTGCAGTATTTGCGGGATTATTATGGGCTTGCCTATGATGAAACCAAATACCATGTGATGTATGAGGCATTTGCCTCCAACCAGATGCCGGAAATCCGGGTATCCGTACGGGGGGATGGCATGGTATGATGAAAAAATACGAAAAAAGCTTTTCCATCCAGCAGGTGTTCGTCATGCTGGTGCTGGCCATTTTCATGGTGTTTTCCATGCTGATGGTGGTGCTGGGGGCCATGTGCTATGTGGGGCTGGAAGAAAGATCCCAGAACACCAATGACCAGCGCATTCTCTGTTCCTTCGTGCGCAGCACGCTGCACACCCAGGAAGAAGGGGGCAATGTGCTGGTGGAAGGGGATAAGCTGATTCTGGAAACGGCCTTTGACGAAGAGGACGTATACCGGCAATACCTGTATATGCATGACGGCCAGCTGCGGCAGCAGTTTATTTCCACCAGGCGCAGTTTCCTGCCGGAAAACGGCGATGTGGTGTGCCCGGCGCAGCAGTTTTCCCCCCGGCTGGAGGGAAACCTTTTGATCGTGGAAATGCAGGATGGCCAGGGAAATGCCGCCACCTTGTATGAAACGGTGAAAACCGCACCGGCGGAAGGAGGCAGCCTATGAAAAAAAGCAATGGCATGAATGCCCTGCTGATCGAATTGGTGATTGTGCTGTTTTTCTTCATTCTTTCCTTCTCGGTGCTGGCCCAGGTGTATACCCATTCGTACCTGACGGAAAAAGAAGCGGCCCTGGAAAGCCGGGCTTTGTTTGAGGCCCAGAATGTGTGCGCCCTTTTGCAAAGCGCCGAAAACCCGGAAGAAACCCTTGTGCAGCAAGGCTTTGCCAAGGGGGCGGAAGCCTGGGAAAAGGAATATGAGGGCTATGCCCTTTCGGTGCATGCACAAAAACAGCCCCAGGCCTTTGGGAACTGGTGGCAGATGGATGTATCCGCCGTGAAAACGGACGGCGTTCTGTTTACTTTGCCTGCATCCAGCTATGTAGAGGGGGTGGCAGAATGAAAAAACGCAGCTTTCATTTAAGCCCCGGTGCGCCGTCGCTGGTGTTGATCGTGGTGGTGCTCAGCATGAGCATTATGGGCATGCTGATGTTCATCCGCACGCAAAATGACAAAAAACTTTCCCAGCGCAGCATTCAGGTGGCCATGGCGGATGCCGCCCTGTTTGAGCAGGCGGAAAAAACCTATGCGGCGCTGGATGCCCTGGTGGCTGAAAGCAAGGCACAGGCGGCAAATGACGAGGTTTTTCTGGAAAATTTGCCGGATGTGCTGCCCGATGGGCTGGAAATGGACTTTGACCCGGAAGGCCGCCTGATTTTCTGGGTGGAATCGGTTCAGGGCCGGGATTTGTTTGCCGGCGCTTATGTATACCCGCATGAAGCGGAAGAACGCATTCATTGGTATACCCGAATTGTGGATGCGGAAGTGGGGAAAACATGGAACGAGTTTTAAATTTATTGCGTAAAGCCCTGGAAAAAAAGGGGTCGGACGTGTTTATCATTCCCGGGTCTCCCGTGATGGTGAAGGCCGGGGGCCGTATGGCCCCTCTGGCGGAAGAAAGGTTGAACCCGGCCGGTGCGGAAGAATTGATCCGCATGATTTATGATCTGGCCCGCCGGAAGATGGACAAGCTGGATATCAACGGGGATGATGACTTTTCCTTCTCCGTGGTGGATTTGAGCCGTTTTCGCTGCAATGTGTACCGGCAAAGAGGCACCCTGGCCGCCACCTGCCGTGTGGTGGCATTTGGCCTGCCCGATGCCCAGATGATGCATATTCCCAAGCAGGTGACGGATCTGGCTGCCCTGCGCAGCGGCATGGTGCTGGTAACAGGCCCTGCCGGCAGCGGGAAAAGCACTACGCTTGCCTGCCTTGTGGATAAAATCAATAACAGCCGCAGCGGCCACATCGTCACCATTGAAGACCCCATTGAATATCTGCATTCCCACCGGCAATCCCTGGTCAGCCAGCGTGAAGTGCCGGATGATGCGCCCACCTTCCCCCTGGCCCTGCGTTCCGCCCTGCGCCAGGCGCCGGACGTGATTATGCTGGGGGAAATGCGCGATACGGAAACCATCAGCACCGCCATTTCTGCCGCAGAAACGGGGCATTTGCTGCTGTCCTCTTTGCACACCATCGGCGCTTCCAAGACCATTGACCGTATCATTGACGCTTTCCCGGCGGAACAGCAGCATCAGATCCGCATGCAGCTTTCCATGGTGCTGCGGGCGGTGGTAAGCCAGCGGCTGCTGCCGAAAAAAGACGGCGGTCTGATTCCTGTCTATGAAGTGATGATCGCCACCCCGGCCGTGCAGAACCTGATCCGTGAAAGCCGCACCCACCAGCTGGATAACGTGATTGTGGGCGGCCAGGCCATGGGCATGCTCAGCATGAACCGGGAGCTGGACCGGATGGTGCGGGAAGGGCTGATTACCAAAGAAACCGCCGTAATGTATACCGAATCCAACGAAATCAAACGATAATCGAAAGGGGCATAACTTACGATGGCTGATACCATCCGCATCCAGTTAATGGATAATTTTACGGTTTTTATTAACGAGCAGAAAGAAGAAAACCTGATCAAAAAATCAAAAAAAGGCGTAAGTCTGATGCAGTATCTGATGCTGAACCACGGCCAGCCGGTGCCCAATTACCGGCTGTTGGTAACGTTGTGGTCCGATGAAGGCAGCGCCAACCCGGAAAACGCCCTGAAAACGCTGGTCAGCCGCCTGCGTGCCCTTTTGAACCAGATTTCGCCCGGCTTTGGCAACTGCATCGTGGCAGACAGGGGCGCCTATCACTGGGAAAACCTCCCCGGCATGACCATTGACTTTTACCAGATTGAACAGCTGTTTGACGAGCTTTCCGAAATGCGGGAGGATACCCCGGAACGCACGGAGCGGTATGAACGGCTCTTGTCCCTCTATAAGGGCGATCTTTTGCAGAACTGCGAACAGAATGTGTGGGCGCTGGCCCAGGCCACCAGCCTGCACAATAAGTATATGTCCGCCATTTATTCGTATATTGAGCTGCTGAAGGCCAAGGAAAACCATCAGGATATCGTGCGGGTGTGCCGCATGGCCCTGAATGTGGATAATTTTGACGATCGGCTTCATATGGAACTGATGACGGCCCTGATCCACACCAACCGCACCAACGAAGCCCTGGTGCAGTATAAGCACGTCACCCACCTGAATTACCGGTATCTGGGGGTGCAGCCCAGCGAGGATATGCAGGAATTCTATAAGCAGATCGTCCGGGCCGGCAGAACGCTGGAATTCAGTCTGGAAGCCATCCGCAATGAGCTGCGTGAAAGCGGCGAACAACGGGGGGCTTTCGTGTGCGAATATGCGGTGTTCAAGGAAATTTATAACCTGCAAATGCGCAACCTGGAACGCTTGGGCTCCACCATGTTCCTGGGCGTGATTATGGTGGGGAACCCGGAGGATCCCTCCATGGATTCCATCAAGCAGGATAATATCATGAACGGCACCCTGGAAATTCTGAAAACCAACCTGCGAAAGGGCGATACCATCACCCATTTTTCCCCCACCATTTTCGCCCTGCTTTTGCCCACGGTGAACTATACCACCGGCAACATGGTGATGGAGCGGGTGAAGCAATTGTTCTATAAGAAGTTCCCCAACTCCAATATTCCCTTCAATTACCGCATCGGGCCGCTGAGCAGCAACATGAAGCCTTCGGAAGGTTTTTGACCTGAAAAAATAAAAAAGTATTGTTTTTCGATTGTTTTTGTGCTCTTTTCCGGAATTTTTTTCAAGATGTAACCGTTCCTGTAACACTCAGGGGGTATAATGAACTTGAAATTTCCGGAAAGGAGCGCTTTTTTCAACATGAAGAACGCTTTTTTGAAACTGATGACCATTGTGATGATCGCTTGCCTGCTGGCCGGCGTTAGCGGCGTGGCCCTTGCGGAGAATGAATCCATTTCCATCCGCATGGAAAACACCGGTGATATTTACTACGGAGATACGGTTACCCTGAAGGCGGATGTCCAGAACGCTGAAAGCGGCTACTCCATCATCTGGGAAGTGCTTACGGAAGATGGTTGGGTGAAGGTAGGAAGCGGTGCCAAGTATTCCTTCGTGGTTACGGAAAGCAATGCAGCCAACCAATACCGGGCTGTGCTGATCATCGCTGAGTAAACCGGCAAGCTGAAAGCGTCAGTGAGAACTGACGCTATTGCTGTCTTAAGGGGTAAATTGCTGTAAACGTTTTCGGAAGGGAAATTGGTTACATGCCGGTGTCTTGAACGGGTGAAAAGGATGCCTGAAAGCCAACACCTGTGCGCCCCGGACGAACAGGCGAAAACGTTGATAAATCAACAACTTTCCCGGTTTTCCCCCTGGAAAGGCAAAAACGAAATTGGATACAGAATTTCGATAAAAAAGTTAGAAAAAAGTCGCAAAAATAACGCATTTTTTCGAAAATGTATCTGGACATGTAACTAAAAAGTGGTATAATGGAGGTGATGAAAAGTGAACCGTATGCTGCAAACGCCGCTGAGATCCTCACCAAGGGAAAGCGGCTGTTGCCATCCTGCCAAGGCAGGGCCGGGGTCGCTTTTCAATGCCTCACCGCCGGGAAGGTGGCGAGCGTGGAAAACTGGCCTTCGCCGAAAAAATTCCTACTATATAAAATGTGAAAAAAAGTATGGATTTTTCCAAGGTTTTCCGCTATAATAGATAGGGCTGCCCTTAGGGGGCCATATACCTGTTTTTGGGAATATCCCTTGCATATAAGTAACTATAAAGATAAAACGTGAAACACCAAATCGTCAGGAGGAACCAATCATGAAAAAGAACCTTGTCAAGATGATCGCAATCACCGTGGCCGTGGTTATGCTGCTGAGCTTCGCCGGCGTTGTGGCAGAACGTTACATCGTGTCCAACACGTTCCGGCTGCCCGCTGTGAAATCCAGGCCGGTGGAAACGCCGGAAGTTGTTCCGGTGGTGGCGGAGGAAGTTGCCGCCCAAGAGGTTCCTTCTGAAGAACCCGCCGCTGAAGAAGCTGTGGTGGAAGAAGTGATCGCTGAAGCTCCTGCCGCTGAAGAAGCCGTGGTGGAAGAAGTGATCGAAGAAGCTCCTGTCGCCGAAGAAGCTGTGGTGGAAGAAGTGGTCGAAGAAGCACCTGCCGCTGAAGAAGCTGTGGTGGAAGAAGTGATCGAAGAAGCTCCTGCCGCTGAAGAAGCTGTGGTGGAAGAAGTGATCGAAGAGGCTCCTGCCGCTGAAGAAGCTGTGGTGGAAGAAGTGATCGAAGAAGGTCCCGCCGCCGAAGA
>JAZUQI010000208.1:0-3723 GCA_045605625.1 Clostridia bacterium | reverse complement strand
CATCGTAGATAAAGGGAATGGTGGTTTCGTTGGTAACACCGGGCGTCATGTTGATATTGGTAAGCAGAGTACGCATCCAAATCCCTCCTTTGGTGGCGTCTACAGGATATAACGCTTCATGTCCATGGTCACTTCATCCGGTCCCAGATGGTCGATGACATAGTCACCGTTAATGTTCAGGTACACGTTGGGCATCTCGTCGCCGCCTGCGTTGAAGCTGATGTCCTCCAGCAGCTTTTCGAACACCGCGTGGAGACGGCGCGCGCCGATATCCTCTTTGGTCTCGTTGAGTACATAGGCAGCGTTGGCGATGGCATCAATGGCGCTGTCCTCAAAAGAAATAAACACCTTGTCCACGGCCAGCAAAGCTTCATACTGACGGGTGAGAGCGTTTTCCGGCTGGGTGAGAATGGCCTTGAAATCGTCCTTGGTGAGGCTTTTCAGGTTCACATGCACGGGAAAGCGGCCCTGCAGTTCGGGAATCAAATCCGTCACCTTGGCCACATGGAAGGCACCGGCGCCGATGAACAGCATGAAATCCGTGCGGATGGGGCCATACTTGGTGTTCACGGTGGAGCCTTCCACGATGGGCAGAATATCCCGCTGCACGCCTTCCCGGCTCACATCCGGGCCGTGGCCCTGGCCGGATTTGGCGGCGATCTTATCAATTTCATCCAGGAAGATGATGCCGTTTTGTTCGCACCGGCGCACCGCTTCTTCCTTCACGGCGTCTTCATCGATGAGCTTGGAGGCTTCTTCTTCGATGAGGATCTGCCGGGCTTCCTTCACTTTCACATGGCGCAGCTTGGTTTTTTTCGGCATCATGCCGCCCATCATATCACCGATATTGATGGAAGCGCCGCCCACTTCCAATTGGGGAGCGGATTCTTCCACTTCAATTTCCAGTTCTTTTTCTTCCAGTTCACCGCTGCGCAGCTGGTTCAGTACTTCGCCCCGCTTGCGGCTGATTTCCGTTTTTTCTTCTTCGGTGGGTTCGGGTTCCTGCTTGGTTTTGCCAAGGAGAAAATCCAGAGGGTTATTGTTTTGCTGCTTCTTGGGGGGATGCATCAAAAGGGTGACCAGCCTGTCTTCCGCCAGCACCTGGGCCCGGGTTTTCACCTTTTCCTGATGTTCCCGTTTCACCATGTGCACGGCGTTTTCCGCCAGATCCCGGATGATGGATTCCACATCCCGGCCCACATAGCCCACTTCTGTGAACTTGGTGGCCTCCACCTTGATGAAAGGCGCATCCACCAATTTGGCCAGGCGCCTTGCAATTTCCGTTTTGCCAACGCCGGTGGGGCCCACCATCAGGATATTTTTGGGGTAAATTTCTTCCCGCATTTCGGGGGAAAGCTGGCTTCTGCGGTAGCGGTTGCGCAGCGCAATGGCCACGGCACGCTTGGCATCATCCTGGCCGATGATATAGCGGTTCAGTTCCCGTACCACTTCACGGGGCGTTAATTCAGCCATGTTCCTGAAACCTCCTTACACATCTTCCACGATCACGTTATCGTTGGTATACACGCAGATGGATGCGGCAATATGCAGCGCCTTTTCCGCAATTTCATGGGCGGAAAGGGCGGTGTTTTCCGCAAGGGCCCGGGCAGCGGCCAGGGCATAATTGCCGCCGGAGCCGATGGCCACCACGCCGCTATCCGGCTCCATCACTTCACCGGTGCCGGACAAAACCAGCAGCTGATCCTGATCGGCCACGATCATCATGCAGTTCATTTGCCGCATGCCCTGTTCCGAGCGCCACAGCTGGGCCAATTGCACGGCGGCACGCTCCAGATGGCCGTTGCATTGGGTCAGTTTTTCTTCGAATTTATCAAAGAGGGTGAAGGCATCCACCACGGTGCCGGCAAACCCGGCCACCACTTTGCCCCCGAACAGGCGGCGCACTTTCCGTGCGTTGGATTTAAAAATCACGCTTTCACCCATGGTGACCTGGCCGTCACCGGCAATGGCAATGCGGCCATCCTTTTTTACGGCACAAATGGTGGTGCCTTTTAATTCAATGCTCATGTTCATAACCTCCTTTTGCAGGATACCAAATAATTGTGGCCCCTTTGTGGCACAAGGGCGTTAATACATCTGATCCGCCCAGGCTTCCATATAGGCAAGGGCACGTTCCGAAATGACGGTGTAGCGTTCCTGCTTGTTGCGGATTTTTTTATGCTGTTTATCCACTACCAGCCCGTCAATCAGCCCGAAAGCGCAGTTCATGGGCTGGAAATGGCTGTTGGGCGTGCTGATATAGCGGCCCATGGCCCCCATGGCGGTGATGCCGGGCAATTCCACGGTGCCCAGGCCGTTCAGATCCCGGCCCAGGGACAGGCCGCACAAAAGGCCGCTGGCCGCACTTTCCACATAGCCTTCCACCCCGGTCATCTGCCCGGCAAAATAGCACCGGGGGCGGTTAATCATTTCAAAATGGGCGTTTAAAAAGCCGGGGGATTGAAGGAAGGTATTCCGGTGCATCACGCCATAGCGGGCATATTCAGCGTTTTCCAGGCCCGGAATCATACCGAACACTCTTTTCTGTTCCGGCCATTTCAAGCGAGTCTGGAACCCCACCAGGTTATAGAGGGTGCCTTCTTTATTATCCTGCCGCAATTGCACTACGGCGTAGGCTTCCTTGCCGGTGCGGGGGTCAATCAGGCCCACCGGCTTTAGTGGCCCGAAGGCCAGCACCATGGGGCCGCGCTTAGCCATGGATTCCACCGGCATGCACCCTTCAAACACCTTCGTTTCCTCAAACCCGTGTATTTCCGCCGTTTCAGCGTCTATCAGGGCCTGCACAAAGGCGTGGTATTCCGCTTCGGACATGGGGCAATTCAGGTAATCATCCCCCCGGCCATAGCGGCTCTGGCGAAACACCCGATCCATATTCAGGGATTCCAGGGTGACGATGGGGGCGGCGGCATCATAGAAATTCAGGGTATCCAGCCCCGGCAGCTCCGCTATTTTTTCGCTGAGGGCATCGCTGGTGAGGGGCCCGGTGGCAATGATGACGGGGCCGTCCGGGATATCCGTCACTTCCCGGTATTCCACGGCGATCCGGGGATGGTGTTTGATTTTTTCGGTGATGTACGTGGAAAAGGCGTCCCTGTCCACCGCCAGGGCACCGCCGGCCGGCACCCGGGCATGATCTGCCGCCTCCATGATGAGGGAATGGCACAGGCGCATTTCCTCTTTCAGAAGGCCTACGGCGTTTGTCAGCCGATCCGACCGGAGGGAATTGGAACAAACCAGTTCCGCAAACAGGGGGCTGTGATGGGCCGGGCTCATTTTTTCCGGCTTCATTTCAATCAGCGTTACATCCACATTCTGAAGGGCCAATTGCCAGGCAGCTTCGCACCCGGCAAGGCCTGCACCGATGACGGTTGCATGGGGCATAGGCGTTATTCCTCCGTCTTTTCTGCGGTGATTTCCACCTTGTGGCGGCAGGTTTCATTGCTGCACAGGTGGAACGTGGCCCCGTTCCTGGCCGTTTTCAGGGTCATAAAGCTGCCGCACTTTTCGCACTTTTCGCTTACCGGCATTTCCCAGGAAACAAAATCGCATTCCGGGTAATGTTCGCAGCCGTAGAACTTGCGGTTTTTCCGGCTGGTTTTTTCCAGCAGTTTGCCGCCGCACTTGGGGCAGGGGGCATCGATATAGGTGAGGATGGGCTTGGTATTGCGGCATTCGGGGAAATTGGGACAGGCCAGGAAACGG
>JAZUQI010000207.1:0-2654 GCA_045605625.1 Clostridia bacterium | reverse complement strand
CCGTTTGTGCATTCCAGCCGCCGGGGGCAAAACCGCCAAAACCGCCTTTTCCGCCCCGGCCGCCGCCAAAGCCGCCGGGAGGCGTGCCGCCCCGGCCCCCTTTGCCGCCCATGCCCTGCATGGAGGGGGCCATCTCCATTTCGCCGCTGCCGCCGCCGCAAAGCAGGGTGAAGGTGCCGCCTGCAATTTCCATAGCGCCGGAGGAGGCGATGCCATCCTGCTGGGCCGTAATGGAAAAGGTGCCGTTTTCGATGTAGAGAATACCCTTGGTTTCATCTTCATCGTGGTCGGCATGAAGGCCGTCTTTTTCGGAAACCAGGGTGAAATCCCCTCCGGCAAGGGCCAGGGAATCCTTGGCGGTGATGCCGTGGCCCTTGGATGTGATGCGGTAAGTGCCGGCGGTGATGGTGACTTCATCCTTGCCCACCACGCCGTGGCCGCCGGAAGAAATCACCAGCGTGCCTTCGCCGTTCAGCGTCAAATCCTCTTTGGAAAAGAGGGCGGCATCCACGTTGTTTTCATCGGTCTGCGTGAAGGTTTCGCCGCAGGAGAGGGTGTTTTCCGTACCGGGGGCCAGGGTGATAAACACCTTATCCGCCTGCTTCACATACAGGGCGGCGTGGCTTTCGCAATGAATGGAAACGCCGTCCAGAATCAGCTGCACTTTCTCTTCTTTGGGCACGTCCACCACGATTTGCCCGTTTTCAATCTGCCCGGACAGGCGGTAGACGCCCTTTTCGGTGAGGGTGATGGAGGCGTTTTCCAGGGCAATGTCGATTACATCCTGTTCATCCCAGGTGGTTTGCATATCCCGGGCGGAGAAAAGTTCATCCCGGTTCATGGGGGAGAGGGCCGTTTCTTCTGCGGATACGGTACAGGAAACACAGCCGGTCAGCATGCTGCAAAGCAGCAGACAGGCAAGCACATATTTTGTTTTCATATCGTTATTCTCCTTGGGAAAATTACAGTTCAGCCGCCGTGGTTTCCTGCTGGGATACGCTGATTTCCAGGTTGCCGTTGCGGCAGCGGATCGCATCGATCATCTGCTTTTCGTTGGCGTCTTTTTTCAGGGTGATATTATAGGTGAGGCGGAACAGGCTGCCCATATTGGTGGTTTTCACCCGAACCAGGGCATGTTCCCGGGTGTAGGTGGAAAAGATATCGGCGAAAATGCCGGAATAATCCAGATCTTCAGGGATGGTGATGGTGAGGGTTTTGTACAAAAGGTTTTTCTTGCCGCTGCCGAAGCGGAACTGAGTGCACATCAGGAACACAGCCGCCATAATCAGCGTGAAAAGCAGCCCGTAGGCCAGATAGCCCATGCCGCAAATCAGCCCGGCACCCATGGCCAGGAACACCATGGTGATTTCCTTGGCGGCCCCGGGTACGCTGCGGAAGCGCACCAGGCTGAAGGTGCCGGCCACGGCCACGCCTGCGCCCACATTGCCGTTTACCATCATGATCACCACGCACACCACCGCCGGCAGCAGGAACAGGGTGGTGGCGAAGGATTTGGTGTAGCGGCTGCGGTACATGTGGCACAAAGAAAGCAGCAAACCGCACACAAGGGCCATGCCCAGGCAAAGTAAAAATTCTCCCACCGGGATCACTTTGATGGCGCTGGTATCAAACAGACCCTTGAACAATTTATCAAACATGGAAACGTTCCTCCTTTATTTCGGGAAAAATCATTTGTGCATAGGCGGTGCCGTACTTGGAAAAGGATGTTTTGTATATCTTTTTCTCCGTCAGGGCGTGGGCCATCCACAGGGGCATGGCCCCGGCGCATTTCAGCTCCATCAGCGTCATGCCCTCCGGCAAAAGGGATGTGCCGATGGAATGATCGCTATCCAGGGTGAGGTTGGTTTGCCGGGCCCGTATCTTGGTATCGAAGGTGACCCGGAAGGAGGAACCCTCCTTATCGTAATAGGCCAGCCGATGGTAGGACAGGTAAATGGTGGGGCGCAGGCCGGAGTAGAAATTGCGGAAGTAGGTAATTTCCCGGGCAATCTGGCTATCCTCCGGGGCCGGGCCGCCGTTTAGCCAATCCGCCACCGCCGCTTCTTTTATTTGCAGCCTTCGCTTGTACACCACGTGCTTGTATTTCTTTTTCAGCTCCACATACACCGGCACCCCTTCCGTGGCCCGGAAGTAAGACCGGATGCGCAGCTTTTCCTTGTACACCGGCTTTTGCATGGAATGGCGGATCAGCCGGTAATCCTCTGTATCGTAATAGAGGTTGCGGATGATGGAATCGCCGTACTGGTCCAGCTGCATGTGGGGCTCCATGGCCCGCAGCACGTGGGACAGCTGATCGGCATTCAAAAGGTATTTCAATTCATAGCGTTTGAAAATTGCCTGATAGGCCACGTCCGCACCTCCTTCTTCTTTCACTTGCTTTATTGTACCATGGAAAATCCACTTTCTCAAGGACAAACCGTAAAGGAATTGTGAACGAATGAGGGACAAAAAGAAAAAAACAGAAAAAATTCCCCCATATTCCATGGGGGAAACAGATTGTCAAAAAATTATCTCCGGGGATGTATGAAGGGGCCGTAGCTCCGCATCCTCAATGGTCGCCTTACTCATTGCCATTCGCAATGCTCCCTTTCGGATGATTCCTCCACCTCGCTTCATCCGCCACAGGCGGCGCT
>JAZUQI010000206.1:0-2910 GCA_045605625.1 Clostridia bacterium | reverse complement strand
CAGGTGGAAAAAAGCGGCGTGGAATTGCACAGCGTGAAGGTGCTGCGCCATGGCAAGCTGGCCATGGCGGAGGAATTTGCCCCTTATGACGATCACACCCCCCACATGCCTTTTTCCCTCAGCAAAACCTTCTGCTCCGCTGCCGCCGGGTTTGCGGTGCAGGAAGGGCTTTTGCGCTGGGATAGCAAGGTGCTGGAAATTTTGCCGGAATATGCCCCGGAAAACCCTTCTGAATGGCTGCAATCGGTTACGCTGCATCATCTTCTTTGCATGGGCAGCGGCCTGAAAGAGGAATCGGATAATATTCAGGAAAGGGAGCATTGGGCCAGGGCTACCCTGAGCTGCGATTGCGCCCGGCAGCCGGGCACCTATTTCCATTACAACAGCCACGGAACCTATCTTGTTTCCTGCATGGTGCAGAAAGTGACGGGGCAGACGATCAGGGATTACCTCATTCCCCGGCTGTTTTTGCCCCTTGGCATTCCTGTGCCTTATTGGAGCAGCTCCCCGGAAAAGGTGAATTGCGGCGGCTGGGGCTTGTTTTTGACCAGCGACAGCATTGCCCGGTTTGGCCAATGCCTGTTGCAAAAGGGCGTTTGGGAAGGCAAGCAGGTGCTGCCTTTGGAATGGCTGGAGAAGGCCACTATGGCCCAGATTGATAATTCCAACGGAAACCAAGACCCCGAAAACGAATGGCATCAGGGCTATGGCTATCAGTTCTGGCGCACCCGGGGCAACCGCTTCCGGGGGGATGGGGCTTTTGGCCAATTGTGCATGATTTCCCCGGATCTGGATATGGTGGCGGCGGTGACTGCCGGGGTGAACGATATGGGCCTTGAAATGCGGCTGATGCATGAATACCTGTTCCCGGCGGCGGAAATGGCCCCCGGCACGGAGGAAGAAAAGCAGGCCCTGCAAAAGAAACTGGCCGCCCTTTCCTGCCCCTGGCCGCAGGATGACGGCAGCGGAGAATGTGCAGACGGCGTTTTCAAAAACAAGGATATCACCCTTTATACCAAGGAAACGGAGGGCGTATTGAACCTTCGCCTGATGGACCCCGATGTGGAACTGGAAATGCTGGCCGGGAAGGATCAGCCTGTTTTGTTCCCCATGAACCCTGGCCTTTTCAGCGAAACGGCCAACACCTGGGCGGCGCAATACGGCTGGGAAAAGGGCAAGCTGCACCTGGTGGCCCGGAACCTGAACGGCCCCCAGCGGCTGGATGCCTGGGTGACCTATGCCGAGGGCAAAATCGAACTGGATACCACCAAATCTTTGTGCTTCATTCAGTATACCGGCACTTTGGAAAAACAATAAAATGCATGGCCGCAGGGGGCGTTCCCTTGCGGCTTTTTGGAGGGAACATGGCCAATTGGATCACCCATACCATGATGGCGGATAAGTTGATGGAAAAGGGCCTTTCGGTGGATGAAACCTATTTTGTCATCGGCAGCGTGGCCCCGGACTGCAATCAGGAAAATGAAGACTGGACAAGCTATATTCCGCCCCGGGAACAGACCCATTTCATGCAGGGCAAATCCAAGCTCACCGTGGATGCGGAGGGCTTTTTAGAACAGCATGTGAAACATGCCTCCACGCCCCTGTGGAAAAGTTTCTGCATGGGGTATTATGTGCATCTGGTGATGGACAGGGCATGCCAAAGATGGATAAGGGATGAAAAACGGGTGGCGGCCAGCTTTTGCCGCCTGAAGGCCGTGCCGGAAAGGACGGAAAAGCTTCGGGGCCTGCCCGAAACCTACGATACATTGAAGCAGGTGTTTGGCCGCTCGCCGCGCATCCGGGATGTGGAGCGGCTGGAGCAGCTTTACGTGCAGCAAAATCCCCGTTGCAGCTATGAACGCATCCTGCGCAAAACCCATGATTTTCCGGATATTCCCGGTTTTCCCCCAAATGCCGTGAACCGGAAAATCACCGTCATGGCGCCGCCTGTTCCGGATACGCCCATCGAAACGGATTTTCTCTTTTTTGCCCCGGAGGAATATGAACAGCTGATGGATGCGGCGGTTTGGGAAGCGTGGAATGCTCTGCAGCCGCAAGCGTTTGCGGAAAACTGCCTGTTTGAAACGGAGCATCTGAAAATCCGGCCCTTCAGGATGGAGGATGCAGAAATTTTTTTCCGCAATCATCAGGAAGATGAAATGAAACGTTGGATCCCCAACGAAAGCTATCAGGATGTGCAGGAAGCACGGGAAGCTATCCGTTTTTACAAAAGCCGCACGGATCAATCCTGCTTGCCCTATGTTCTGGCCGTTGTTTCCAAGGAAACCCATCAATTGATCGGCGATACGGGCATTAATGAAGTAGAAAGCAAAAAGGGGGAAGTGGAAATCGGCTTTTCCATTTGCAGGGCTTATGCGCAAAAGGGCTACGCCACGGAACTGGTGCAGGCCATGATTTCATACTGCAGCAACCATTTTGCAGTGAAAGCCTTGTTCGGCCGGGTATTGCATGGCAATCAGGCTTCCGCCCGGGTGCTGGAAAAGAACGGCTTTGTTTTCCTCCGGGAAGAATTGGGCGCGGAAGATGATCCGTACGGCTGCGGCATGCTGGTGTACCGGAAAGAAATGGCGTGATAAACGGACGGTACGGGGTTCTGCGCCCCTTGTCCCCCACGCAGGGACATCGGCTCTGGACCCTTTCTGCGCTGTAGAAGATTGCTTTTCCAAACATCTTTCCGCATGTTGCTTGGGAAACGGAGAGAGAGTCCACGGGCGCAATGAAAACGAAAAAAATAGCGGATGGAAAAAATTTTTCCTCCGCTATTTTTTTGTTTTCCGGGATGCCACTGCATCCGGCAGGCGGCGAAACGCTGCCCAACCCGTGGATGATTACGAAAGAAGTTTTTGATAAATATTTTGACCATGAACCTGAAATATGATGTGATAGCCG
>JAZUQI010000205.1:0-34206 GCA_045605625.1 Clostridia bacterium | reverse complement strand
TTGGCTGTGCCTTTTTTCGTTGCAGGGAAAAGCAGAGTATGGTAAGATAAAAGAAAAAAGGAGGAGAGCGTATGCACAGGCTGGCCGGCATGTATCATCCCATTACGGGCACACCCTATCAGCAGGATGAAACCTACATGGAAGTGCCGCCCTGCGATGCGCTGAAGCCCTATATCCGCTGTTTCTGGGGAACGAAAAGGCCGGTGCGGCCAAAGGATGCGGCGCTCACCTGCGGCCTTGTGATTCCCGATACCTGCATGGACGTGATTTTCGATATCAATTACACGAAAAACACCCTGTTTTCCACTTTCTGCGGCATGGATGATACATCACAAATCACCCGTGGCCATACGGCGATGGACGAAACGGCCACCTTCGGCATTCGTTTTTACGCCTGGACGGCGGTGCTGTTTGCCGATGGGGGATTGCAAAATACCAGGAATGCACGGATGGATGGGGAAGCCTTTTCCAAGGCCATCCGGAAGGCGCTGATGCCCTGTATGTTTGATTGCAAAACCATGGAGGAAAAGATGCGGATGGCCGAAAGGCTGCTGCTGAAACGGCTGGAAAAGGGAACAGCACAGGGGGATTTTCTCAATGCCGTTTATCGCATTCTGGAAAGCCGGGGGCAGGAAAAGATTTCCGGCCTTACCCAATATACAGGCATATCCGCCCGAAAAATGGAACGGGATTTTGAATGGATGATGGGCATATCCCCCAAGGCGTTTTCATCCCTGGTGCGGTATCAGCTGATGTGGCAGGAAATGGCTTTTTCGCCCTCTTTCAGCACGCTGGATATGGTGGAAAAGTACGGCTACACCGATCAGGCCCATATGCTGCACGATTTCAAAAAGCGGCACCTGATGACGCCTGTTGAAGCGGTGAAATTTGCAAGGGAAAGGCGCTGAACTGTCGCATTTTTACAAGACGGAATGTGTTTTTTGCGATACAATACAGGAAAAAGCAAAGGAGAAAAAGGCATGAACACCTTTGAAAAGGCACGGAAATTTATCTATCGCAACGCCCGGCCCATTGAACTGGCCAGGTGGCAGTATCATTTTGAAGGGGGCAGCAGGGAGAATGTATTGAAAGCCCTGGCGGCTTATCAGAATGCGGACGGCGGCTTTGGCCACGGGCTGGAGGAGGATAACTGGAACCCCCATTCTTCCCCCATCACTACCTGGAATGCCTGCATGATTCTGAAAGAAATGGATTGGCAGGAAAAGGAACATGAAATGGTGCAGGGCATTTTGAAATACCTTGCAAGCGGCAAGGATTACAGCGAAGCCCATCACCAATGGATGAACACCATTCCCTCCAATAACGATTACCCCCACGCCATATGGTGGGGCTTTAACGGGGAAAGTGATTATAAATACAACCCCACGGCCATGCTCTGCGGATTCATTCTGAAATTCGGGGAAAAGGGAACGGCGCTGTATGAAAAGGCCTGCGGTATTGCAAAGGAAGCAGTTTCCTGGTTTCTAAGTAAAGTGCCGCAGGTGGACCGGCATGAAACCGCCTGCTTTGTGACTTTGTATGAATATATGCTGGAAACGGGCTTTGATGGGGTGGATTTGCCTGCCTTGGAGAAGGCCCTGAAAACCCAGGTATCCGCCAATATCGAAAAGGATACGGAAAAGTGGAAAACGGAATATGTGGATAAACCCTCCGCTTTCTTCATTGTGCCGGGCAGCCTGTTTTATGAGGAAAACCGGGAACTGGCGGAGTATGAATGCCGGTTCATCCGGGAAAATCAGCTGGAGGATGGCTCCTTTTCCGTCAACTGGCAATGGTGGACGGAATACAAGGAATTTGAAGCAGCCAGGATGATGTGGAAAGGCGTCATCGTGCTGGAAAACATGCGGTATCTGATGGCCTTTGAACAATAAAAAAGAAAGCTGTGCGGCTTGATTGCACAGCTTTTTGCTTATGTCAGGGGGATGATATCGTCATCTTCCGGGGGGATTTCCTCATCTTCCGGATCCGCAATTTTTTCAAATTCTTCCCGCAGGAACCGGCGGATCACCCGCATTTCTTCGGCGCTGCGCCGGGGAATGGCGTTGACAAGGCTATCTACCAGCAAAAGATCCAGCCCGGTATCCAGCGCATTGGCGATGGCCACCAACGTATCCACGCTGGGCACACGCAGGCCTCTTTCAATATTGCTGTAAAAGGAAGGGGCCACGTTCACTTCCTGGGCCACCTGCTTCTGGGTTTTGCCAAGCAGCTGCCTGCGGGAACGAATGCGATTGCCAAGCTCCTCATAATTCACCATGGGCTTTTCCCCTCCTTTCTGTTACGAAAACATTATAAACCAAAGGGCGAAAAATGTAAAGGCGTGGGGAAAGGGGGAAAAAGCCCTGAAATTTGTGGCAAAAAAATTTTCAAAAAGAGGTATACAAGTGAAATACAATGTGATATAATGCCATCGAAGACCAAGCCTATGGATTTATTTCAGGTGTTCCTCTGCTTTTGTTCATCGTCAGCCGACGGATGCGAAGAAGCCCAACGGAAACTACCGGAACGTATCATCTCTTCGGTTTGGCGAACAAATTATTTGGAGGGTTTACACCATGTATCAGGACAAGACGCTCACTTGCCGTGAATGCGGTCAGGAATTCACCTTCACCGCTTCCGAACAGGCTTTCTACGCCGAAAAGGGCTTCCAGAACGAACCTGGCCGCTGCCCCGCTTGCCGCGCCGCTCGTCGTGCCAATGGCAACAACAACCGTGGCGAACGCCAGATGTTCGAAGTGATCTGCGATGGTTGCGGCTGCACCACCCAGGTTCCCTTCCAGCCCCGTGGCGACAAGCCCGTGTACTGCCGTGAATGCTTCGCTAAGAATCGTCCCCAGTACTAAGATTGGCTAAAGAACTGTGCTGCTGAAAGATGCAGCACAGTTTTTTTATGCAAAGAAAGCAGAAGATTGGGTCAAAAGTACTTTTTTGCTTGATGGAACAGGGAAAACATGGTATAATTTTGTTAAATCATTGCGAAACAAAGGGGAGTTTTTGATATGCCGAAGAAAGCGGAATATACAGCCGATTTCCAAAATGCAGCGCCTTTTCAAAACCATGCCATGTATTGCATCGGCACCGGGCGGATGGGCCTTGCCCTGCAGGAGGAATATCAAAAACAAATGCGGCTGGTGCAGGAAGAAATCGGCTTTTCCCACATCCGGGGCCATGGCCTGTTCTGTGATGATGTGGGCATCTATTGGCCGGTGGTGGACCGGGAAGGGAACGTACTGGAAGAGCGCTATAACTTCACTTACCTGGACCGGATTTTTGATAATTACCTGCAGGTGGGCCTGAAGCCTTTCCTGGAGCTGGGCTTTATGCCCTATAAGATGGCCAGCGGCACCCAAACCATTTTCTATTGGAAGGGGAACACCACGCCCCCGAAGGATCATGAAAAGTGGGCCGGGATGATTAAGGCCCTTCTGAACCATTTGTGTGAACGCTATGGCCGGGAGGAAGTGGAAACCTGGCCGGTGGAAGTGTGGAACGAGCCCAACCTGCCCGGCTTCTGGGAACATGCGGATCTGGAAGCCTATCTGAAATTATATGATGTTTCCGCACGGGCGGTGAAGGATGTGCTGCCCCGGATGCGTGTGGGCGGCCCTGCGGTGTGCGGCGGCAGCCGGTGCATGGAATTCATCCGCACGTTCCTGGAATACTGCCGGGATCATCAGACGCCGGTGGATTTTATAACACGGCATATTTACATGGGCCAGGAACCCCACCACGAAGGCCGGTATTTATACCACGAAATGTGCAAACCTGAGCGCAGCATCGTCGAAGCGGAAGAAACCAGAAAGCTGATTGATTCTTTCCCGGAATTCAAGGGGTATGAACTGCACATTACGGAGTATAATACCTCTTACAATCCTTTCTGCCCCACCCATGACACGGTGTATAACGCCGCCCTGATTGCCGGGCTGCTGGCAAAACTGGGGGATACTTGCGCCTCCTATTCCTACTGGACGTTTGGGGACGTGTTCGAAGAAGTGGGCATTCCGGACAGGATTTTCCACGGCGGCTTTGGCTTGGTGGCCAACGGCATGGTGCGAAAGCCCACGTACTGGACCTTTGAATTCTTCAAGAAGCTGGAAGGGGAACTGATCCTGCGGACGGAGGAATGCCTGTTTGTGAAAACGGAAAAGGGGCATATCCGGGGCGTGATGTGGAACCTGGAAAAAGAAGAAATGGACGTGCAGGTGACGCTGCCGTGGCTGGAAGGCACCTATTCGGTGGTGACCCGTACGGTGGATATGGATCACGGCAATCCCCTGAAAATCTGGCATGAAATGGGCGAACCGGCCTCCCTTGACGGGGAACAGATGAAGATCCTGCGCCAGAACGATACGCCCCATGGGGCGGCCTACAGCAAGGCGGCGGAGGAACAGGGCCTGGTGATTTCTAAAAAGCTGATGGCCAATGAAGTGACTTATGTGGAAGTGAAGCCCTTCCGCAAGGAGGAAAGCCTTGGCTATCGCTACCCCGGTGTGTGCGAATGACGGCGCTTCAAAGGAGGCAATGCAGGAATGACCATTCATAAATCCGCAGAGGATTATTTGGAAATGATTCTGATGATTCGGGAACAGAAGGGCTATGTGCGCAGCGTGGATGTGGCACAGGCCCTGAACGTGACCAAGCCTTCCGTCAGCGTGGCCATGAAAAAACTGCGGGAAAATGGCTACATCACCTTCGATAAGGATAACTATATCCTTCTTTCCGTACCCGGTGAAAAAGTGGCAAGGCACATGTATGAGCGGCATAAAACCCTGTCTGCTCTACTGATTCGCCTGGGCGTATCGGAAGAGGTGGCAAGGGAAGATGCCTGCAAAATTGAGCATGATATTTCCGATGAAACGTTTCAGGCCATTTGCCGCTACATTCAGAATAACTAAAAAATTGGGCAGGGAGATTCCCTGCCTTTTTTGATGAAAGGAACGAAAAGTGGCTATAAGTGTGCCGGAAAAATGACGGCAGAAAAAAATCCCTCCCGGTATTTTCGGGAAGGATTTTTTTCTATATGTTACTTGCCTGCGTTTTCGATCAGGGCATAGAAAGCAGGCTTGGGCTGCACCTTACGGTCAAACAGCAGGGGATACTGATCGGCCAGCCAGCTCAAATCATCGCACACGCCCCACACCTGAACCGCCAGAATATCTTCAGCGTATTTGGTGTAGAGGGACATAAGCGCCGCATAGCGATCCGCCTGGCTTTTGTGATTGGCAGCGGTGTTCTGGGAAATGGTGATATCCAGTTCGCTGATGCGCAGCTTCAGGCCCTTTTCGGCAATGCGCTTGATGGCCTTTTCGATAGCCTGCACAGAGGGGGAGCCGCTTTGTACCTGATAATGGGACTGGAAGCCGTAGCAATCGATGGTGCCGTCTTCCACCAGCTTATCCAGCAGGTTGCAAATGCCGGTGAGCTTGGGTTCGTAGGGGGTGGAATAATCGTTGTAGCAAAGGATCATATCTTCCCGGGCATACTTACGGGCATATTCAAAGGCCTTTTCCACAAAATCATCACCCACCACGGTGGTCCAGTTGGATTTGCGCAGGCTGGAAGAGCCATCGGCAATCACTTCGTTGGCCACATCCCAGCTGACGATCAGGCCGGGGTACTGCCGTTCCGTTTCTTCCAGTACCAGCTTGATATAGTTTTCCAAACGGGCCAGCATCACATCCCGGCTGACATAATCATTCCGGGAAAGATAACCCTGACGGAAGAACACATCGGGGGTCTGGTTATGCCACACCAGGGTATGGCCGTGCACCTTGATGCCGTTTTTCCAGCAGTAATCCAGAATGGGCTTGGCCGCATCCAGATTGATGGCCACGGCGGTATCATCTTGCTTGGCCAGGCGGCGGCTGGTGACCACGTCCAGCACGGAATCGGGCTTCAGTTCGTTGCCGGGGGTGATGATATTGAACTGGGAGGCGTAGAAATCCATGCGGTCTTGGTCCAGCGCTTCGGATTGCATCACGGCGGTGCCGAAATCAAAGTAGGGGGCGTATACATCCTTCAAGGAAGCCAGGTCCGTGGGGTAATGGATTTCATTCAGCTCCACGAAAATTTCCTTGATGGCAAAATCCATATTGCCGCCGGCGGTTTCCACATAGAGGATATAGTTATCATAGGCATAGGGCACATAGGAAGCGTCGATCACGGCCCATTCGCCCTTCTTGGCCTTCACCCGGGCAATGTTTTCGTAGGATTCGGTGCCGTTTCGGGAATGGGCGGCGGAGAGGATGAATTCGGCAGTGGCCGCTTCTTCTTGCTTTACCATCAGGCTTACCCGGTAATTGGTGCCGGGGGTGAAATCAAAATCACGGCCGGGGGAATTCCAGGTGGCGGTGCGGCCGGAAATGTGCAGGGCGCCTTCCTTCACTTCCACGGAAGCGGTGCCTGCGCTGCGGGCATACCAGCCATCGGTGCCGGCGGAGAAATCGGAGGCGTAGGGCTGGAAAGCGCTTTCTTCCACCACCACATCGGCGAAGTGTTCCACGCTGATGGTGATATCATCGATGTAGTAATTTACGCCCACCAAAGAAGCATCCGTTTTGAAGCGCAGGTTCTGGGGCGTGGTGACGGTGAAGGTGCCGGAAATTTCCGTCCAGGTTTTGCCGGGCACTTTCTTGGCAGCCAGCACATCATAGCTGCCGCCGCCGTAACTGACGGAAATTTCCCCTTCGGTATCCCCTTCGTGATAGGCATAGAAGGAGATGGAAACGGTATCCCCGGCGGCCAGATTGAGGCTGGCATACTTATAATCCGCAGCGTCATAATCATTGGCGGCACGGCCGGTGACGGCCAGGGCATGGCTGCCGGAATGGGCCACGGTATCCTTTACGGAAACGGAACAGCTGCCGCTTTGGAAAAAGCCGGGGTTCACGCCGTCATCAAAGGTGAACACCGTTTCTTCCGCCAGGGCGCAGGTGACCATCAGGGAAAGAACAACCATTAGGAGAACAAGCAGTTTTTTCATGGTGGATGGCTCCTTTTTCGTGATATATACATGAATCTATTCATATTATATGGACAGGGTTCCTTTTTTGTCAAGGGCGAAGGGGATGATGGGGAAAAATGAAGATTCTTTCGCAATTTTTGTGCAAAAGAAGGGACAAAAAGATAGTTGAAAAAAAGAAAAACTTTGTCAAGACAAAATGCTTGACAAGCACGAAAAAACGTGTATAATATTCGTTGTGTCAAGGAAAATGCCTTGACGAAGGAACATGGAAAGGCGAAGGCGCAAGGCGATGGAGAAAAAGGTGCAGCTTTCCTGGTATCTGGCTTTCTACGGCGAAATGCTGCGGGAAAACCAAAGGGAAATTGCCCGGCTCTATTTTGAGGAAGATTATTCCTTAACGGAAATTGCCCAGCAGTTTTCCGTCAGCCGCCAAAGCATCCATGACACGGTGAACCGTGTGGAAAAAACCTTAACGGATTATGAGGAAAAGCTGGGCCTGGCCAAGCGGTTTCAAACCCTGGAAGAGGGATTGGAAAAATGCGCTTCAGAACTGGAAAAGGTGATCCCGGCAGGGGAAACCAAAAAGCATCTGGATGCCGCCCGGCAAATGATTCATACATTGCTGGCACAGGAGGAAAATTAAATGGCATTTGAAGGCCTTTCCGAAAAACTTCAAAATGCGTTTAAAAAGCTGACCGGTAAAGGAAAGCTGAACGAGCAAAACATCAAGGATGCCATGCGTGAAGTGCGGATGGCCCTGCTGGAAGCGGACGTTAACTACCTGGTGGTGAAGGATTTCGTCAAGAAAGTGACGGAGCGCTGCATCGGCGCAGAAATCCTGGCCAACCTGAACGCAGGCCAGCAGGTGATCAAGATCGTCAATGAAGAATTGACGGCCCTGATGGGCGGCCAGAACGCAAAGCTTACCTGGTCTCCCGCCGTGCCCACCATTTACATGCTGTGCGGCCTGCAGGGCGCCGGTAAAACCACCATGGCCGCCAAACTTGCCGGATATTTGACCAAGCAGGGCAAAAAGCCCATGCTGGCCGCCTGCGATATTTACCGCCCTGCCGCTATCAAGCAACTGCAGGTGGTGGGCCAGCAGGTGAATGTGCCGGTATTTGAAAAGGGCACCCAGAGCCCGGTGAAAACCGCCCTGGAAGCCATCGAATACGCCAGGTACTACGGCCGGGATGTGCTGATTATCGATACCGCCGGCCGTCTCCACATCGACGAAGGCCTGATGCAGGAACTGGAAGATGTGAAAAAGGCCGTCAAGCCCCAGGAAATTCTGCTGGTTGTGGATGCCATGACCGGTCAGGATGCGGTGAACGTGGCCAAATCCTTCGACGAAAAGCTGTCCATCGATGGCGTGATTATCACCAAGCTGGATAGCGATACCCGCGGCGGTGCGGCCCTTTCCGTGCGTGCTGTAACAGGCAAGCCCATCAAGTTCTCCGGTACCGGTGAAAAACTGGGGGATATTGAGCCCTTCCATCCCGAGCGTATGGCCAGCCGTATTCTGGGCATGGGCGATATGCTGACGCTGATTGAAAAGGCCGTGGAATCCAGCGATGCCGAACTGGAAGAAAAGCTGAAGGGCAAAAAGAACCCCACGGATTTTGACCTGAATGATTTTCTGGATCAGATGAAGCAGATCAAGAAAATGGGGCCGCTGAAAAACGTGCTGGGAATGCTGCCCGGCATCGGCAGCAAGCTGAAGGACGTGGAAGTGGATGAAGACGCCCTGAAGAAGCCGGAAGCCATCATCTGCTCCATGACCATGAAGGAACGCAAAAACCCCGGCATCCTGAATGCCTCCAGGCGTAAGCGCATTGCCGCCGGTGCTGGTGTGCAGGTGCAGGATGTGAACGCTCTCATTCGCCAGTTTGAGCAAATGCAGAAAATGATGAAGCAAATGATGGGCAACAAAAAGGCGATGATGCGCTCCATGCGCAATATGAACATTCGTTGAAACCCCAACTTACTTTGCGGTTATCATAGCCAATATGATTACCATAGATTACAATTCATTATCAGGAGGAACAAATACCATGGCTGTAAAAATTCGTCTCAAGAGAATGGGCATGAAGAAGCATCCCTTCTACCGCATCGTTGTGGCTGATGGCCGCTCTCCCCGTGATGGCCGTTTCATCGAAGAAATCGGCTACTATGATCCCATGAAGCAGCCCGCTGAAATCAAAGTGAACAACGAAAAGGCCGCCGAATGGATGAAGAACGGCGCTCAGCCCACGGATACCGTGCGCATCCTGCTCAAGAAGAGCGGTGCCATCGAAGGCTAATAAGCCTCGCTTAAAGCGAAGAAAGGGAATTCCATGCGCGAACTCGTTCTGTTTCTGGCAAAGACGCTTGTGGATCAACCCGATGCTGTGCAGGTGATGGAAACCGAAGGCCCTGAAGCCATCATTCTGGAACTGTCCGTGGCACAGGAAGATATGGGCAAGGTCATTGGCAAGCAAGGCCGTATTGCAAAAGCCATCCGCACGGTGGTAAAAGCCGCTACGGATAAGAATGCAAAGCCCGTTTTTGTCGAAATTCAGTAAAAGTAAAAAGCGGATGGCAAAAAATGCTGTCCGCTTTTTTCTTGGAAAGGAAAGAAATATGCTCTCTGAATATTTGCTGATTGGCGAGGTATTGAAGCCCCAGGGCATCAAGGGCCTGGTGAAAGTGCGCCCCGATACGGATGACCCGGAACGGTTTGCGGATTTGGAATATGTTTTTGTAAAAAGCGGAAACGGCTATGAAAAGGCCACGGTGGAAGATGTATCCGTCCGGGAGGATGCGGTGTATCTTCGCCTGAACGGCGTGCAGGATAGGGATCTGGCGGAAAAGCAGCGGGGTACCCTGTTGTATATTGACCGGGCCAATGCTGTGCAGCTGGCGGAAAACGAAACCTTCATTTGCGATTTGATTGGCTGCGAAGTGAAGGACAGAAACGGAAACGTGCTGGGCAAAATCAAGGATGTACTGCAGCCCGGGGGAAACGATGTGTATGTGGTGAAGTGCAAGCAGGGGGAAATGCTGCTGCCGGCCCTTTTGCACATCGTGATTGACGTGCAAACGGCGGATGGCTATGTGACGGTGGACGAAAGCCGCCTGCATGAAGTGGCCGTGTGCGACTGGGAATAAAGCCCTTTGGAGAGAAATATGACCATTGATATTTTAACCGTCTTTCCCGAAATGTTTGAAAGCGTGCTGAACACATCCATCATGGGCCGGGCCCGGGAAAAGGGCCTGATTTGCGTGGAAACCACGGATATTAGACCGTATTCTATTATGAAACACAAAAATACGGATGATTATCCCTTTGGCGGTGGTGCCGGCATGCTGATGACGCCCCAGCCCATTGCCGATGCCATCAAAGATGTGTGCAAAAAGCGAAATGTGGCCTGTGTGGATCGCACGGAAGAAAAACAGAATACGGTCTGTAATGGTGAGGCAGGGCGCATCCTGCGCATTTTTCTTTCCCCCAAAGGGGTGCCTTTCACGCAGCGGGTGGCCGAACAGCTGGCCAAGGAAGGGCATCTGCTGCTTCTGTGCGGCCATTACGAAGGCGTGGATCAAAGAGTGCTGGATAAGTACATTGACCTGGAAGTTTCCCTGGGGGATTATGTGCTGACCGGCGGCGAACTGGGGGCCATGGTGATAGCGGATTGCATCAGCCGCCTGATTCCCGGGGTGCTGGGCAGCAGCGAAAGCGCAGAAGATGAAAGTTTTTCCGTGGCGGGACTATTGGAATACCCTCAATATACCCGTCCCCGGGTGTTTGAAGGGATGGAAGTGCCTCAAGTGCTGCTGAACGGCGATCATGCAAAAATCAATCAATGGCGGCGACAGCAGGCTATTTTAACCACTTTGGACAGGCGGCCGGAAATGCTGGAAACGGCGGAAATGACGAAGAAGGAAAAGCTGTGGCTGGATGGCATATTGAGCGAGAGGGAACAAAACCAATGAGGGATAAAGTGCACAGGTTTTTGGAAAATGCCCATCTTTTGCATGAAAGGCTGGGCATTGTGCTGCTTATGTACGGCTCCCTTGGGCTGCAATACCGGACGGGGGAAGAACTCCATGCGGACGACGTGGATATACTGATTCCCGGGGTGTTTCTCAAGGAACGCTGGGGGGAATTGCTTTCTGTGCTTGAGCCGGAAGGGTATGTGCTGGTGGATGAAAGGGAGCACACTTTCGAAAAGAATAGCTTGCACTTTTCGTATGCATCCATCGAAGAACTAACGTCCTTCGCCGGAATTGAAATGGGGCAGATTGAAAGCTATGCAGAACAGGGTGTTCCCTTCAAATTGCTTTCCCTGGAGCAATACCTGAACGTGTACCGGGCGTCCATCAAAGATGGCTATCGGATTCAGGAGCGGGGAAAGAAAGACCAGGAGAAGATTGACCTGATTGAAAAGCATTTGCAATGCAGCGGCCCAAAACAATAAAAAATTCCAGAAATGGCTTGACAAAACCGAAAAGGTATTTTATAATCCAATATGCTGCCGAAAAAGGTATGCATGCGGTCGTGGCGGAATTGGCATACGCGCACGTTTGAGGGGCGTGTTCTTAACCGAGTACGGGTTCAAGTCCCGTCGACCGCACCAAATGGCACTATTCAGAAAATGAATGGTGCTTTTTTATTGACCGAAACGGTGCTTTTCGTATAATAGAACATGAGGTGAAGTGTATGAAAAGGGTATGTGCGTTGGTTTTGTGCCTGATGAGCATTTTCGTTTCTGCTAATGCGGTTTCTGTTGAAAGCATTGATTTTGAAAAGGCATCCATCGAAGAACTGGAAGCCTTTCTTTCCCTGATGGACGATGCAAAAGCGGCGCTGGAAGAAAAGAAAAACAGTAAAACAGATGCGGAAATGTGCGAAGAGGCTATCCAGGAATTGAAAGCATTCTGGGCGGAAGAAATGGATAGGGATGAGTACAATGGGTATTTTCAAGTGGCTCACACCCGTGTGTTCCACCTGTATACGGAAAGCCAGGATGATCGGATTGCAAAGCATTTGCGTGAATATTTTACCAATGATAACGGCGTGCCCATGAAGGCCTTTGTGGAATGCACCTTGTTTACGGATTATTTCGGGGCGGCGCCGTATTATGAAAATATTCAGCTATCGGATTGCGTTGCGTTCTATGAGGATGGAACGGTGATGGTGATGCGAAAATCCCCCGTTGCTATGTTTCGGGCCAGGGCGTTTGTTACGGACTTTGAGGGCATCATCCGTGACATTGTGGATATGGGCAGCCAATACAATGAAATATGCTACCTGAAATGAGGAAAATACAGCGCTGTCCGGCGAAGAGGACAGTGCTTTTTTATGCGCAAATTTTGTGCTGAAAAGGTGCAAAACGGGCTTTTCAGAAGGGGGTGAAATGTGCTATAATAATAAGGTTAAAAGGAGGCGTGTTTTTGTGCGCAGCATGACGGGTTATGGCCGAAAGCAGGTATTGCAGGATGGCCGGGAACTGACGGTTGAAATCAAGACGGTGAACCACCGTTTTCTGGATATTGCGTTTCGTTTGCCAAGGGCCTTTGCCTTTGCGGAGGATGGCATTCGCAAGCAAATGGGGGAAAGCCTGAAACGCGGCCATGCGGATGTGAACATGATGTACCGCAACGGCCGGGCCGACGCAAGGGAGCTTTCCCTGGATGAAGCGCTGGTGGAAAAATACGCAGAAGCGTACAGGAAAATCGGTCAGCTGATTGGCAATGAACAGCTTTGCCCTCCTTCCTTCATTGCGGCCCAGCCTGATGTGCTCACCCTTTCCGTGTGCGAGGAAGACCAGGAAGCCGTGCAGAAGCTGATTGGGGAAGCGCTGGAAATGGTGCTTTCCGATGTGTGCCGGATGCGGGAAACGGAAGGGGAAGCCTTGAAACAGGATTTGGCCTTCCATCTGGATCAGGTGGAAAAGATTCGCAACGAGATTGAAAAGCTGGCCCCCGGCGTGCCTAAAGCCTACCAGGAAAAACTGCAGGTGCGGCTGGCGGAGCTGGGCGTGAAGGAAATGGACCCCGTCCGGCTTTCCCAGGAAGTGGCCCTGATGGCAGACCGCTGCGCCATTGACGAAGAACTTTCCCGGCTGGTTTCCCATATTGCCCAGTTCCGTTCCACCATGGAGCAGGAGGGCGAAGTGGGCCGCCGGCTGGATTTCCTCACCCAGGAACTGAACCGGGAAGTGAACACCATCGGCAGCAAGGCCTCCGATGCGGAGATTGCCAAGCTGGTGGTTGCGGCGAAAAGCGAAATTGAAAAAATCCGTGAACAGGTGCAGAACGTGGAATGACGGAGGGGAAAAGCCTTGGCCGATAAGCAAAAGCAAAAGAAAAAGTTCCCATGGGGCGTGATCATCTGGTTTTTGAGTTGCATGGTGGTGGGCGCAGTGCTGGGCGTTATTCTGGCTGAAAACGATGTGGATATGAACGCAGATCCTTTCCTGATCCTGTTTATCATGATTGCGTTCATTGGCGCAATTTACATCCATGTGATTTTCCACGAAGGGGGGCATTTGCTGGCCGGGCTGATGACGGGGTACCGGTTCGTCAGCTACCGCATTGGCAGCTTCATGTGGGAAAAGAAAAAGAATGGGAAAATTCGCTTTTGCCGGTTTTCCCTGGCCGGAACCGGCGGCCAATGCCTGATGGCGCCGCCGGAATACAACGAAGGAAATTTCCCTTACCTGCTTTATAACCTGGGCGGCGGCCTGATGAACCTTTTGCTGGCCGGCATTTCCGGTTTGCTGCTCATGCTGCCGGTGAGCGATTATATGCGCATCTTCCTGTGGGCCATGATTTTTGTGGGGGTTTTCACATGCGTTACCAACCTGATTCCCCTAAAGAAGCTGAACAACGACGGCAGCAACATCGTGGAAATTGGCAAAAGCCCGGCGGCCCGGAAAGCGTTCTGGCTGCAGATGCGTGTGAACGAAGAAACGGCTAACGGCGTGCGGATGAAGGATATGCCGGAAGAATGGTTTGAACGGCAGGACGAAAACCGCAAAAACGTGATGGTGACTTCCGTGGACGTGATGGCTTCAAGCCGCCTGATGGATAAAATGGAGCTGGAAGCGGCGGAAGAAAAAATGAAGGCGCTGATGGAAGAAAAGTGCCTTGCCACGGTGTATAAAGGCCTTCTCACCTTCGAGCTTTCCTCCCTGGAAATGCTGAAAGGGGAAACGGGGCCTTACACCGAAAAAACGCAAGAAGCAACCCAGCAGCAATTCCTGAAAAACATGAAGAATTTCCCTTCCATTCTGCGCTGGCAGTATTTCAAGGCAAAGCTTGTGGATAAGGATGAACAGGCTGCCGAAAAAGTGAAAACGGCCTTTGAAAAGATGGAAAAAAGCTATCCCCATCCCTGCGAATTGATAAGCGAAAAGCAAATGATGCAGCTGGCGGATGAAAAAGCAAAATCGATCCCTTTGGATGCCTGATCCCTTTTGAATAAAACCAAAGAACAACAAAGGAGAAGGAAACATGAAGGAAGAACGCAAACGGATGCTGATTGTAATTTCCGGGCCCAGCGGCGCCGGAAAGGGAACCATCTTCAAGAAGCTATTGCAAAATGACGAAAGCCTGTCTTTCTCCGTCAGCGTAACCACCCGGGGCCCCCGGGAAAACGAAGTGGATGGGGTGGATTACTTCTTCATCACCAACGAAGAATACGATAAACTTTTGCAGGAAGATGCTTTTCTGGAACATGCTACCGTGCATGCCAACCGCTATGGCACGCTGAAATCCCAGGTGCAAAAGATTATGGACAGCGGCAAGAATGTGGTATTGGATATTGACCCACAGGGGGCCAGGGAAGTGGTTCGCCAGTGGCCCGGCTGCGTTTCCATTTTCATTCTGCCCCCGTCCTATGCGGAACTGCGCAAGCGCCTCTATACAAGAAACACCGATGACCCGGTGGAAATTGAACGCCGCCTTGGCAATGCCAAGGGAGAAATTGACCAGGTGTATCTGTATGACTACGCCGTGGTGAATGATGATTTGGAAGTGGCCTATAACCAAGTAGCTGCCATTGTGGCAGCGGAAAAACAGCGTACAACCCGGTATTTTCCCGTGGTTGAATGATAAAGGAGGAACAAACCCATGTCTGTGAACAAGCCTGCTATTGATGATCTGTGCAAGAAGGTGGACTGCCGGTATACGCTGGTGGTGGAATCTGCCAAGCGTGCCCGTGAACTGGTCAGCGGTGCCCAGCCCCTGATTGACCCCAAGGATAAGAAGCCCGTTTCCATCGCCGTGGAAGAAATTGACCGGGGCCTGCTCACCTATCACCGCAATCTGGAAGACGAAGAGGCGTAAAGCACATGAAATTAACAGGAAAAACGGTGGTGCTGGGCATCACCGGCGGCATTGCGGCTTATAAAGCGTGCGAACTGGCCTCCCGGCTTCGCAAGGCCGGGGCGGAAACCTTCGTGATTATGACGAAGAACGCATGCGAATTTGTTGCGCCGCTTTCCTTTGAAACCCTCACCAATCATCCCGTGGTGACGGATACCTTTGCCCGGCCGGAAACCTGGGAAGTGGAGCATGTGGCCCTGGCCAAGAAGGCGGATGTGTTCGTCATTGCCCCGGCCACGGCCAATATCCTGGCCAAAATGGCCTGCGGTATTGCGGATGATATGCTGTCCACCACCGTGCTGGCCACCAAGGCCCCGGTGCTGGTGGCCCCGGCCATGAATACCGGCATGTGGGAAAATGCGGCCACTCAAAAGAACGTGGAAACGCTGAAACAGCGTGGCGTGCATTTCGTAGGGCCGGAAGGGGGCTATCTGGCCTGCGGCGACAGCGGTGCCGGGCGTATGAGTGAGGCGGAAGCCATTTTTGCCGCCATTGAAAAAATCCTCTGCCCCCGGCAGGATCTGGCAGGGCTGAACGTGCTGGTAACCGCCGGGCCCACCAGAGAGGCGTTGGACCCCGTCCGCTACATCACCAACCATTCCAGCGGCAAAATGGGCTATGCCATTGCGGAAGCGGCGAAAAACCGTGGTGCGAAGGTGACTGTTCTGTCCGGCCTGGTGCAGGTAAAAGCGCCGGAAGGGGTGGAGGTTGTGGACGTTCTTTCCACCCAGGATTTGCATGACCGTATGATGGAGCGCTGCCGGCAGCAGCACATCATCATTCAGGCCGCAGCCCCTGCGGATTTCACCCCCGTCACCTTTGCGGAAGAAAAAATCAAGAAGGATGATGACGGAAACCTGACCCTTGTGATGAAGCAAACCCCGGATGTGGCGAAAGCCGTGGGGGAAAGAAAGCAAAAGGGGCAGGTGCTGGTGGGCTTTGCTGCGGAAACGGAAAAAGTGACGGAGCATGCCAAGAAAAAACTGGCGAAAAAGAACCTGGATATGATCGTGGCCAATGATGTGACCCAGCCCGGTGCCGGGTTTAACGTGGATACGAATATCGTCACGTTCATTACCAAGGATGGCATGGAACACATGCCCCAGCTTTCCAAGGCTCAGGTAGCGGAGGAACTGCTGGACAGGGCGGTAAAGCTGTTTCAGGAAAAGTAAGGAGGGGAAAGGGTGTACGCGGAGATCATCGTGGATATTGCTGCGGAGCAGGTCGACCGTGTATTCACCTATGCCGTTCCTGAAAATATGCAGCTGCAGCCCGGTATGCGGGTGGAAGTGCCCTTTGGACGGATGAAAAAAGAAGGGTTTGTGATCCGCCTGAAAGAAACGGCGGATTATGACCCGGCAAAAATAAAGCCCGTACTGAAAACGCTGGAAAGCTATCCGGCCCTTTTGCCGCCTTTGATGGCCCTGGCGGAAGAAATACGGGAAAAGCACCATTGCCCCTTGTGCGAAGCCATGCGGCTGATGCTGCCGGCGGAAATGCGGGGCAACCGGGTGCATGTGAAAACGGAGGAAATGGTGCAGCTGAATATTCCGGTGGATTTGGTAGATGAAGCCATTGCCAAGGAATTAAGAAGCAAGAAAAGGAAACTGATCCTCACCATTTTGTCCGACGGCGAAATGCACAGCATGGAAGAAATGCGTGTGCTGGTAAAGGATGCACGGCCGGCCCTTCTCTATTTGCAGGAGAGGGAGATGGTGAAAATCCTTTCCGTGGAAAAGCTGCGCTCCCCCTATGCCGGGCATCTGGATGAGGGGGCGGATAAACAGCTTACCATGGAACAGGAGGAAGTGCTGGGGGAAATGATCCCGGCGCTGAAGAGGCCGGAAAAGCCTTTCCTGCTGCACGGCGTTACCGGTTCCGGCAAGACGGAGGTATACATCCATCTGGTGCGGGAAGCGGTGAAGATGGGCAAAGGGGCCATTATTCTGGTGCCCGAAATTGTGCTGACGCCGCAGATGATCAACTGGTTCAAAAGCCGCTTTGGGGATACCATGGCGGTATTGCATTCCCGGCTTTCCGCAGGGGAAAGGTTTGACGAATGGCGGCGCATCCGCTTTGGCGATGCAAGGATTGTGATCGGCGCCCGGTCTGCCGTGTTTGCCCCTATGGAGAACCTTGGGGTAATCATCGTGGATGAGGAGCATGAGCAAAGCTATCAATCCCAATCCTTCCCTCAATACGATGCCCGTGAAATGGCCCTTTCGAGGTGTAAAAGGGAAGGGGCGGTGTGTGTGCTGGCCAGCGCCACCCCCAGCATCTATTCCTATGCCATGGCAAGGCGGGGGGATTATGCGCTGCTTGAAATGCCCCACCGAATTCTGAACCGGCCCCTTCCCATGATCCACATGGTGGATATGCGGGAAGAACTGCGGCTTGGCAACAAGGCCATGTTTTCCACGCTTTTGAAGGAGAAGCTGGATGCCTGCATTCAAAGCGGCCAGCAGGCCATGCTGTTTATTAACAGAAGGGGCTATGCATCTTCTGTGAACTGCCGCAAGTGCGGCGAAACCATCAAGTGCAGCCGCTGTGATGTATCCATGACGTACCACAGCGTGGATAAAACCCTGCGCTGCCATTACTGCGGCGCCATCGAGCCCATGCCGTCCCATTGCCCTTCCTGCGGCAGCGGATATATCAAGCCCATGGGCACCGGCACCCAGAAGGTGGAAGAGGAACTGAAGAAGATGTATCCCGGGGTGGGCATCATTCGCATGGATATGGATACCACCGCCACCAAAAACGCCCATTATGACCTGGTGAACCAGTTCCGGGCCGGGAAAGCCCAGATACTGCTTGGCACCCAGATGATTGCCAAAGGGCTGGATTTTCCCCAGGTGACGCTGGTGGGGGCCGTGATGGCGGATATGAGCCTGAACTTCCCCGATTACCGGGCGGCGGAGAGAACATTCCAGCTGCTGGTGCAGGTGGCCGGCCGGGCTGGCCGGGGCGAAAAGCCGGGGGAAGTGGTGATCCAAACCTACCAGCCGGATCATTACGCCCTGCAATGCGCCTTGATGCAGGATTACAGGGCCTACTTCACCAATGAATTTGAACGCAGAAAAAGGGCGCTCTATCCGCCCTTTACCATGATGGTGCGCTTTTTGTGCGATGACAAGGAAATGGAAAAGGCACGGGCGGCGGCGGAAAAAATCAAGAAAACCATCATGGATACTTTCCAGAACAAGGCCGTTTACCGCAGGATTTTATACATGCGGTCCGACGAAGCCCCCATCAGCCGTATTCAGGACAGGGCCAGGGCCCAGGTGCTGCTGAAACTGCTTAACCATCCGGATACGGATGAACTGCTTTCGGCCTTTCAGGAATTGGCCCGGCAGGATATGGGGGCCCACACCGTTCTGGAAATCAATCCATCATCCCTTGCCTGACAGGAGGAAGAAACCATGATTCGCAAAATTATTACCCTTGGCAACGAAACCTTGAGAATGACCAGTAAGCCCATGCAGAAATTTGACCTGCGGCTGTGGCTGCTGCTTCGGGATATGGCGGAAACCATGTATGACGCCGACGGCGTGGGCCTTGCTGCACCCCAGGTGGGCATTTTGCGCCGAGTGGTGGTGATTGATATCGGGGAAGGGCTGGTGGAGCTGATTAACCCCGAAATTATTTATACCGAAGGGGAACAGGCCGGGGCGGAAGGGTGCCTGAGCGTTCCGGGAAGGCGTGGCTTTGTGCGCAGGCCCAATAAAGTAACCGTCCGTGCGCTGGACAGAAAGGGCAAGCCCTTTGAAATCACCGGCGAAGGCCTGATGGCCCGGGCCCTGTGCCATGAAATTGACCATCTGGATGGCCGGGTGTATGTGGACGTAATGGACCATGAAATTCTTCAGGATGAGGATGAGGAGGAATAATCCCTTGCGCATCGTTTTTCTTGGCACGCCGGAATTTGGCGTTCCTTCGCTGGAAGCATTGATTAAGGCCGGGTATGATGTGGCAGCGGTGTTTACCCAGCCGGACAGGCCCAAGGGCCGGGGCAAGAAGATGGAATTCTGCCCGGTGAAAGCCTGCGCTGTGGCCCATGATATTCCGGTGTATCAGCCGGTGAAAATCAGGCTGGAAAGCGTGGAAGATTTGAAGGCGCTGAAGCCGGATTTGTGCGTAACGGCCGCCTTTGGGCAGATTTTGAGCCAGGAAATACTGGATATTCCGGTGTATGGCACGGTGAACGTGCATTCTTCGCTGCTGCCCAAATACCGGGGTTCTTCGCCCATCAACTGGGCCATTATCTGCGGCGAAGAAAAAACCGGCGTCACCACCATGATGACGGATAAAGGCATGGATACCGGGGATATTCTTCTGCAAAAAGAAGTGGATGTTCTGCCCGGGGAAACCGCCGGGGAATTAACGGAACGCCTGGCGGTGATCGGGGCGGAGCTGCTGGTTGAAACCATTGAAAAAATAGAAAAGGGCACGTGCCCCCGTGTGCCCCAGAACCATGAGGAAATGAGCTATTTCCCCATGCTGAAAAAGGAAATGGGCCTTGTGGATTGGGGCATGACGGCGGAAAACATCGTTTGCCGCATTCGGGGCCTTTCCCCCTGGCCGGGAACCTATACCTTTATTGGCGGCGAAATGCTGAAAATCTGGCAGGGCGTTGTTGAAACCTGCACGGAAGGAACCCCCGGGGATATACTGGAAGCGGATGGCAAGAAGGGCCTTTTGATCAAGGCCGGGGAAAATGCCGTGCGCATTACCGAATTGCAGGCCCAGGGCGGCAAACGGATGAAGGCGGCGGATTACCTCCGGGGCCATCCCATGACGGCAACAGCATGTGATAAAAATGAGGAAATGAACCATGAGTGAAAAGAAGCCTTTTCAGGGCAAACCCCAGGATAAAAATTTCAAAAAGCCTTTTGAACGGAAAGGAAACGGCGGCTTTCAGAAAAGTGCCGGGAGGCGGGAGGGCTTAAAAAAAGAAGGCTTCCGCCGGGAGAATGGCAAAAAAGGCGGCTTTCCAAAGGATGGCTATAAGAAGGAAGGTTTCCGCAAGGATGGCTTTCGCAAGGACGGCGTGAAGCGGGATTTTGCCCCCAAGCGCCCTGCGCAGCCCGAAAAGCCCCGGGAGGATTTGCCCACCACCAATTCCCGGAAGGTGGCCCTGCAAATTTTCCGGGATGTGGTGCGCAAGGATGCCTATGCCGCCCTTTCCCTGGATGAACAGATGAAGAACGCCAACCTTTCCCAGCTGGACAAGCGTTTTTGCGCCAGCATTGTTTACCGCACCATCGAAAACCTGATTCGCATTGATTATGTGCTGGGCTTTTACCTGAAAGATGAAAGCAAGTTGGAAGATCAGGTGAAGGATATTCTGCGCATCAGCGCCTGTCAGCTTCTGTTCCATGACCGGATTCCGGCCAATGCAGTGGTGGATGAAGCGGTGAAACTGACGAGGATGCTGGGCCTGGAAGGCCTCACCGGCGTGACCAATGCGGTGCTGCGCTCCATGGTGCGTGAGCCGGAACGGGTGAAATACCCTGCCCCCGAAGAAGGGGCAAAGTACCTTTCCATCATGTTTTCCGTGCCTATGTGGCTGGCGGAAAGGCTGGTGGAAGCCTATGGCGAACAGGAAGCCTTGAACATTTGCGCCTACCGCAGCGAAGCCCACTTTACCACCATTCGCCCAAACCTGAACAGGATGGATGATGCCGCCTTTGAAACCCTGCTGGAAAAGAAAGTATGGGAAAAGGAAAAGGGCGCCGTTCCCCATGCTTACCGGGTGCGGATGGCATCGGAAATTGCCCGGGATGCAGATTACCTGGCTGGTAATTTCTCCATTCAGGGGGAAAGCAGTATGCTCAGCGCCCAGATGCTGGACGTGAAGGCCGGGATGCAGGTGCTGGATTGCTGCGCTGCCCCCGGGGGAAAAACGGCGTATCTGGCGGAAACCATGCACGGCACGGGCCGTGTGTATGCCTGGGATTTGCATGAACATAGGGTGACACTGATCCGGGCCATGGCCAAGCGGCTGAAGCTGGATAATGTGCGCCCGGCGGTGCGGGATGCTACGCAACTGAAAGAAGATTTGATTTCCACCATGGATGCCGTTATGCTGGATGCCCCCTGCAGCGGCCTTGGGGTGATGGATAACAAGCCCGATATCAAATACCGGGCCACGGCGGAATCCGTGAAGGAGTTGTCGGACATCCAGAGAAAGCTGCTGGATACCTGCTGCCAGTATGTGAAGCGTGGGGGATACCTGGTGTATTCCACGTGCAGCATTCTGCCGGAAGAGAATGCATTGCAGGTGAAAAAATTCCTGGAAAAGCACCCGGAATTCAAAATGGCCATGCTGCCCAAGGGCATGCCGGACGTGGCACAGCAGCATTACGGGGAAGACGGCCTGCAAATTTTGCCCCATAGGGACAAGATGGAAGGCTTCTATATTGCAAAGATGCGCAGGGTGTAATAAGATGACGAAATATTTAGGGCTGTATCCTCAGGAGCTGAAGCAGCTTCTGGAGGGCATGGGAGAAAAAGGATTTCGGGCCGGGCAGGTGTTTTCCTGGCTGCATAAAGGGGCTACATTCGATGAAATGAGCAACCTTTCCCTTGCCTTGCGTGAAAAACTGAAAAACAGCGGCGTGGATCAGCCCGTTTCCATCATGGACGTCCGGGAATCGAAAATTGACGGGACGAAGAAATTCCTGTTTGCCCTGCGGGATGGAAATTGCATTGAAGGAGTGCTGATGCGCTATCATTACGGCTGCACCCTGTGCGTTTCCACTCAGGTTGGCTGCCGGATGGGCTGCCTGTTTTGCGCAAGTACGCTGGACGGCTGTATCCGCAACCTTACGGCTGCGGAAATTCTGGGCCAGGTGATGTGCGCCAACAGTACGTTGGATGGCGAAAAGGTGCACAATATTGTGCTGATGGGCAGCGGCGAACCTTTTGATAATTACGAAGAAGTGATTCGCTTTTTGCATCTGGTATCCCATCCCGATGGGCTGAACATAAGCCTGCGGCACATTTCCCTGTCCACCTGCGGTTTGATTGACAAGATCCGGGCCTTTGCGGAGGAAAATTTGCCGGTTACCTTAAGCCTTTCCCTGCATGCGCCCAATGATGAAATCCGGAAAAAGATTATGCCCATTGCCAGGCGCTACACCGTCAAGGAAACGGTGGATGCCTGCAAGTATTATCTGGAAAAAACAGGCCGGCGGATTGTGTTTGAATATGCGCTGATTGACGGCGTGAATGCGGATGAAAAGCAGGCCAACGAACTGGCGGATTTGCTGCGTGGCATGCAATGCCATGTGAACCTGATTCCCCTGAACACGGTGAAGGAGCGGAACCTGAACGGCGTAACGCAAAAACAGGTGCAGGCCTTTTTGGATGTGCTGACCAAGCGGCACATTTCCGCCACCCGGCGGCGTGAAATGGGCGATGATATTGAAGGGGCCTGCGGGCAGCTGCGAAAGAAAGTATTGGCGGAGGGAAAGCAATGAATGTTGTTTCCAAGACGCATATTGGCAATGTGCGTGCATCCAACCAGGATGCGCTGCTGTTGCAGGATGGAAAATGGGGCCTGTATGGCGTGGCAGATGGCATGGGCGGCCACAATGGCGGCGATATTGCCAGCCAGATGGCGGTTTTGATGCTGGGCAGGCTGCTGGAAGGGCAAGCGCCCGGGGAAGATGCGCTGGTAAAGGGTTTTCATGAAGTGAACCGGCTGATCTACGAAGAACAGGAAAAAGACCCCACCCTGTCCGGCATGGGCACCACGCTGACGGTTTTGTGGGAAGATGAAAAAGAGATATTGCTTGGCCATATCGGGGATAGCCGGGCCTATTTGCTGCGCAGCGGCCAGATCACCCAGGTGAGCGAAGACCATTCCATGGTGGCCCAGATGGTGCGTGACGGCGCCATTACGGAAGAACAGGCCATGGTGCACCCCTACCGGAATGTGATCACGCAAGCTGTGGGCACGGCGACGGACGGGCTGGATGTGTATCTGAAGCGGCTGGAAAAGCAAAGAGGGGATAAATACCTGGTTTGTTCCGACGGGCTGTATGAATATGTAAATAAGGAAGAAATGCAGAAAATTATGATGCATTATTCCCCGGAAGACGCCGTGGAACTGATGATTGAAAAGGCATTGGAAGGCGGCGGCAAGGATAATGTTACCGTGCTGATTGCGGAGGTGGCATTATGATTGGCAAGGTTTTAGATAACCGCTACGAACTATCGGAATTCATCGGCAAAGGCGGCATGGCCCTTGTGTATCGTGCGCTGGACAGGCGTACCGGGCACAGCGTGGCCGTGAAAATTCTGCGGCCGGAATTTGTGGAAGATGAAGAATTTCTGGAACGGTTTGACCGGGAAGCCCAAACCGCCAGTAAAATGAGCCATCACAACATCGTGAACCTGCTGGACATGGGCCAGGAAGGGGAACTGAGGTATCTGGTGATGGAATATGTGAATGGGCGCACGCTGAAAGATGTGATTCAGCAAAAGGGCGCTTTGCCCCCCACGGTGGCGGCCCAGATAGGCATCCGCATTCTTTCTGCCCTGCAGCACGCCCATGATAACGGCATCATTCACCGGGATATCAAATCCCAGAACATTCTGGTGAACACGGACGGCCATATTAAAGTGTCGGACTTTGGTATTGCCCGGGTGGCCGGCAGCAACACCATCAGCAAGACGGATAACGTGATGGGCTCTGTGCACTATTTTTCCCCGGAACAGGCCAAAGGCGAAAACGTAACCAACGGCAGCGATTTATACAGCGTGGGCATTGTGCTGTATGAAATGCTGACGGGGCAGCTTCCCTTTGACGGCGAAACCCCGGTGGCCATTGCCATGCAGCATATCGGGGCTAAAGCAAAATCTGTGATGGAGCTGAACCCCTCCGTGCCTCCGGCCTTTGCCCATGTGGTGGAAAAGGCCATGGAAAAAACGCTGGATAACCGCTATCATCAGGCCGTGGAAATGGCTCAGGATATCAAGCATGCCCTGGAAGAGCCGGATGGCACCTGGCTTGGCCGCCTGCCGGACCGGGAAAACCCGGCCAAGCAAAAGGTGACGGATACTACTTACACCTTTTCCTCCACCGCCATGAACCTGAAACCCAAGAAAGACGTGAAAAAGAGCCTGATGAAAACCCTTGGGGTGATGGGCATTGCGCTGGTGGCCCTTGCGGTGATTATTGGGGGAAGCTTTTTGTTCTATGAAAGGGTCATCAATGTGGCGGAAGCGCCCTATGTGCAGGATGAAACCCTGGAAAGCGCAGAGCGGATGCTGAATAAGGCCGGGCTGAAAGTGATTGTGCAGCGCACCAGCGATGAAATCAAGCCCATTGGCACGGTCATCTCCCAATGGCCGGAATTCGGCACGGTGATGAAGAAAAACGAAGCGGTGACTGTCACCGTTTCCTCCGGGCCCCAGGTGCAAGAGGCACCCAGCGTGGTGGATATGACCCGGGAAGAAGCGGAAGATCATTTGGAAAAGTACGGGCTGAAAATGTTCACCTTGTCCAAGCAGTTATCTGCCAAGCCTTATGACACGGTGCTTTCCCAGAACCCGGTGGAAGGAACGCCTGTGGAGGCAGGGGCCGTGATTGAAGTGGTGCTCAGCGGCGGCAGCGTAACCTTGCCAAACCTTGTGGGCATGACGAAAGAAGAAGCGCTGGCCATGATCCGCCAGTATGGGCTGGATCTGGAATCGCTGATTGAAGTGGAAGTCAGCGATGCCGGGCAAATCGGCCGGGTGGCCGCCCAGAAATTTGTGGCCTATGAAAATAACGAGCCCGTGGAATATTTCGCCGGGCAGGAAGTGATGCAGCAAACGAAAGTGACCATTGCTGTTTACGTATTGGAAAATGATGCTGCTTCTGGTGAAGAAGCGGCAGAGGAGAACGGATTGTGACAGAAGGCATTATCATTCGGGGCCGGGGCGGATTATACACCGCTTTGGATGCCGATAACAAAGAACATGTGCTGCGGGCCAAGAAGAAATTTCGGCGCATGGGGCTTTCGCCGCTGGTTGGGGACAGGATTTTGTTCACCCCCGGCGAAATCAGCGATGAGCACGGCTGGGTGGAGGAAATTTTGCCCAGAAAAAGCCAATGCCTGCGGCCGCCGGTGGCCAATGTGACACTGATGGGTATTGTGGTGGCACCGCAGCCGGCACCGGATTGGCTGCTGGTGGATAAACTGATGATCTTCGCCGCCCGGGAAAACCTGAAACCCATTTTGATTGTGAACAAGGCGGATCTGGATGAAACGGGCGAAACCTTCCAATTGGCCCGGGATATGTACCGGCAGGCCGGGATGGATGTGTTTTCCGTCAGCGCCAGAACGGGCGAAGGAAAAGAAGCGCTGAAAGCCTATTTTTCCGGGCATGTGTGCTGCTTTTCCGGGCAATCCGGTGTTGGAAAATCCACGCTGCTGAACCAGCTCTTTGGCTTGCAGGTGGAAACGGGGGATATCAGCCGCAAAATCCAAAGGGGCAAGAATACCACCCGGCATGCGGAGCTTTTCCGTTTCGGAGATGTGTGCATGATCGATACCCCCGGGTTCAGCCTGCTGGAATTGGATGCGGTGTTTGACCCTGTGCTTTTGCAGGATTATTACCCCGAATTTGCGGAATACAAAGGCAAGTGCAAGTTTTCTCCCTGCTATCATGCGGCGGAGCCCGGCTGTGCCGTGCGTGCCGATGAAGCGGAAGGAAAGCTGCACCCCTTGCGCTTGGAGCGATACAGGCAAATCCTGAAGGATTGCCGAGAAACCTGGAGGGAACGTTATGATTGAAATTGCCCCTTCCATGCTGGCGGCGGATATGCTGCATCTGGAGCAGGATTTACAGGATTTGCAGCGCTATGGCATTAAAACACTGCATTTTGACGTGATGGACGCCCATTTTGTGCCAAACCTGTCCTTTGGCCCGGCGCTGTGCAAGGCGGTGCATGAGGCTTTTCCCGGCTATTTTCTGGACGTGCACCTGATGATGGATAACCCGGAAACGCTGGTGGAAAGGTTTTACAAGGCCGGTGCATCTGCTATTACCGTGCATACGGAAGTATTGGAAAATGCGCTGCCTTTGCTTGAAACCATCAAAGGCTATGGCATTGAATGCGGCCTTTCGGTGAAGCCGGGAACGGAGATTGCATCCATTGCCAGGTATTTGCCGCTGATTGACCGGGTGCTGATTATGACGGTGGAACCTGGCTTTGGCGGCCAGAAGCTGATGGAAGATCAGCTGGAAAAAATCACGTGGCTGCGTAAGCAGGGCTTCACCGGGCATATTGCCGTGGATGGCGGCGTGAACCTGGAAAATATGGAAAAGGTGATACAGGCCGGGGCGGATGTGCTGGTGATGGGCACGGCCTTCTTCCGGGCGGCGAACCGGGGAAACGTTGTGCAGAAGGTGAAGGAACTGAAATGAAACAGGGAAGCAAAAAAAACAATCATTTTCATCATAAGCATAGCCTGGGCCAGAATTTTATCACCGATGATGCACTGTTTGCCCAGTTAGTGGAGTTATCCGGCGTGGGGAAAGAGGATTGCGTGCTGGAAATCGGCGCCGGTGCAGGCGGCATGACGAAGGTGCTGTCCAAGACGTGCAAAGAAGTGATCACCCTGGAAGTGGATGAAACGTTGATTCCCATTCTGCGGGTTACCTTGCACCATTGCCCGAATGTGCAGCTGGTGCACGGCGATGTGATGCGGCTGAACCTGAAAGAAATCACCAAGGACTGGGAAAAATTCCACATCGTGGCCAATATTCCTTATTATCTCACCACGGATTTGATGCAAATGCTGCTTACCGGCAATATGCCCATCGAAAGTATCAACGTGATGGTACAGGCAGAGGCGGCCCAGCGCATGGTGGCCAGGCCCGGCGAAGAAGGATGGGGCATGCTGGCTGTGCGCACCCAATATGCCTATAAACCCCAGATTGTGCTGGATGTGCCTTCCTGTATGTTCACGCCGCCGCCCAAGGTGGATAGTGCTTTTGTCACCATGCAGCGAAGGGAAAAGCCGGCCGTGCAGGTGAAGGACGAAGCCCTGTTTTTCAAAGTGGCCAAAGCGGCCTTTGCCATGCGCCGGAAAACCATGGCCAATAACCTGATTGCTTCCTTCCGCATCAGCCGGGAAGAAGCGGAAAACTGGCTGGAAAAATGCGGCCTGGAAAAGAATGTGCGTGGGGAAACCATGTCGCTGCAGGATTTTGCCAATCTGGCCAATATGCTGTAAATAAGAAAGCCCTGTTCCAATGAACGGGGCTTTTTCGTGCTAATTATTTGCGCATTTTTCTAAAAACAAACCAAAGTATATTATAAGCAAAGGCGGCACAGCGTAGAAAGTACATCATTGCAAGGGGCGAAGGAATAGCGTTTCAGGGCTTCCGGGGCGTTTTCCATCAAAAACGGATGGCCTACGCTTTGCAGCATGGCCAGATCATTAAACTGATCCCCAAAGGCAGCCATGTTTCCCATGGGAATATCCAACATTTCGGACAAAGTGCGAATACCGTCACTTTTATTGGTCAGGGTAAAATCCAGCCAATTGGCCCCGGCAATATCCACGTGCAGGTACTGAGACCATTTTTCCTGCAATGCCGGTGCAAGTTCCGCCACGCCATTGGGGGTAAAACCGGAGATTTTGATGTATTGATCTGAATACATACCATAGTCTGGTATCATAGCACAGGTGTTTTTCAAACGATAGAAGATATCATCGGTGAAACTGCGCTGGGCTGATGTGAGCAGCAGGCTGCTTTCCGGAATACTAAGCAGCAGCTGCATACCGCTATCCAGAATATCCTGAATGACGGGGAGTGCAATGGAAGCAGGAATGGTGCTGGCCTGCACTTGATCAAACGCACGCACATAGGAGCCGTTTTCACAGATGAAGCACATATCATCCGCCACCGGGGCGAATAAACGGCGCAAATTGGCGTATTGCCTGCCGCTGGCAGCGCAAAAGAGAATGCCTTTCTCTTTCAAACGGCGAATAACATCGAATGTATCTGCCGGAAGCGTGCCATCCTTTTGCAGTAAGGTGCCGTCCAGGTCGCTGGCAATGAACTGAATCATCGAAAATCCCTTCTTTTGCAGAAAATACCAAAGTATGTCTTGACGAGGAAATACAGAATACGGTCTATAGTACGAAATGGCAATCATGATTTTCGTGTGAAAATCATAAAATACACCCATATTATAGCACAAAAGTAGGCAAAAGCAAAGAAAGCCTCGGCTTTTGTGCCAAGCGAATTGGATGAACGCATCAGAAATAATTCTTATATCGCGCGTTGCCCGTTCACTCACGAAAAGGAATAGCAACTGTTAATGATAGTCGATTATTTGGCAAAAAGGTGCCGTCATTTCTTCTCTGGCAGCAAAGAATATTTGAAGTCAAGAACCTTTAGAGAATGAGTGTATGGTCTTAATTTTTGTTAATAGAACAAATTGCTTCACGGTTCATTATAAATACATTGCTCAGAATGTTCATAAGCAAAAAGACCGATCCATCAGATACATAACATATCAAATGATCGGCCTAATTTGGTGCGAGTGGCGGGAATCGAACCCGCACGCCCAGAGGGCACAAGATTTTAAGTCTCGGTTGTCTGCCTATTCCAACACACTCGCAAGCAAGAGGTATTATACCAAAGAGTGCAGGAAGAAGTCAAGGCCGGAAAAAGAAAAACAGCCGCAGAAAAAGCGGCTGTTGATGAAGGTGAATGAAAGGATTACAGCTTATCTTCCGGGAAGCGGAACCAGCAGAAGGAGGTGCAGTTGGGCAAATCCCAGATGGTGAGGGGATAGGTGCCGTCATCGATGAGGAAATAGCTGAAATCCGTGATTTGCACGTGTTCCTGAACGGGAGCATCCTTCATGGGAATGCCAAGGATGGAAACCTCCACACCGCCGTTGGTGGTAAACACATTGGAAAAGCCTACACGATCAATATATTCCTGGAAACGGGCGCCGTAGACGGGGCTGGGGCCGCAGTGGATGACCAGGGGGTAATCCAGATATTCGGCCAGTTCCGGCACTTCTTCGGCGGTGAAACGATAATCATTCAGGGTGCCGATGTACATCATGATGTGCCGGGCGCCATCCTTGGCAACCAGCAAATCTCCCACACGCAGAGTATCTTTCAATTGATCGTAAGGAGGCATTTCAAAGCCTTTCCGGTGGTTATACAGGTGATACCCTTCGTTCTGATACCGATGGTGGAGAATCATGTTACTGAGGGTATCATGGGCCGGCATACCGGCCTGGGCATAAATCCACTGGGTGAAGCCGGAGCAATCAAACCCATCGATGTAGTATTTATCTTTCCGGTAATATTTCGTGGTTTCCCAGCACTTATAGGTGGAATATTCCGGGGCTTTGGAGGTGATGCGTTCCATATCCCGGCCGCCGAAATAATAGGGAATGCCAAGCTCCATGATGGATTCCACGGAAGCGCCGGTGATTTCATTATAGCGGCGCTGGAAGATGTTATCCTTTTCCAAGCAGCTGAAAGCGGCATCCAGGAAAGGGGAGCGCTCCACTTCCGCCATGGCAGGGATGGAAGTGAAAAGCAAAAGCAGGGCGGCCAGCAAAACAAAAGCCCGTTTCATCAATTTGTTACCTCCAGAAATTTCTTTGGAAAACATAAGCACTTTACCTGATTGTCGCCGTGCGGTAAACGAACCATCGCCCGGCGACCAGGAATCTGCAAGCAGATTCCTAAACCATATTCATTATACCGTGATTGTTGCCGTGCGGTAAACGAACCGCCGCCCGGCAACCCGGAATCTGCAAGCAGATTCCTAATCCTTATTATACCATGGAAAAAAAGGAGCGTCAATTCGTTCACGGGTTCTCTTGGAGGCACAGAATGTAAATTTTAAAGAAATTGCGAAAAAAGGCGAAATCCATTTGACGATAGTGGGTTTTGATGATATAATAAGACGCTATTTTTTGTATTATTTACCTTACAGGAGGGGTTTTACTATGTCCGGTCATTCCAAATGGCATAATATTCAGGCGAAAAAGGGCAAGACGGATGCTGCCCGCGGCAAGATCTTTACCAAGATTGGCCGTGAAATTGCCATCGCTGTGCGCGAAGGCGGTTCCAATCCCGATACCAATGGCAAGCTGAAGGATATCATCGCCAAGGCCAAGGCCAATAATATGCCCAACGATAACATTCAGCGCCCCATCAAGAAGGCTGCCGGCGAAGGCACCGGTGCCAACTACGAAGAAATGATGTATGAAGGCTATGCCCCCGGCGGCGTGGCCATCATCTGCCAGATCGTAACCGATAACCGTAACCGCACCTCCAGCGACGTACGCCATATTTTCGATAAGAACGGCGGTTCTCTTGGCACGCCCGGTTCCGTGAACTATATGTTCGATAACAAGGGCGTTATTGTGATCGAAAAAGAACCCGGCATGGATGAAGACGAAGTGATGATGCAGGCCCTGGAAGCCGGTGCAGAAGACGTGAAAGTGGAAGAAGACGTGTTTGAAGTATACACCGCTCCCAACGATTTCTCTGCCGTGCGTGAAAACCTGGAAAATGCCGGTTTTGCTTTCTTGTCTGCCGAAAAGCAGATGATTCCCCAGAACACCGTGGCCATCGCCGATGCCGATACCCTGGCCAAGGTGCAGAAGCTGCTGGATATGCTGGATGATAATGACGACGTAAGCGAAGTGTATCATAACGCTGAACTGCCTGAAGAGGAAGAAGAAGACTGATCCTGTTGGGCGAAAACAGCAGAAAGAGGCTGAAAATGCGCATTTCCCTGAAACGTACATGCTGCTTGATAATTCTGTGCATGATGGTTTGGGGAAGTGCGCATTTTGCATTTGCGGATCAGTACATGGCCCAGGAAATGGTGTTTGCAAAAGAAGAATCCCTTTCCGGGATGATGAACGTGCCGGGGCTTCAGGAACCCATCCGCTACTATGCCCAGAATGATGAGCTTTGGCGGAATTTGGTGTATGAACGGAAGAATTCCTCCAAATGGCGCCCTTTCCGGGATTCCGGGTGCAGCCCAACGGCCTTTGCCATGGCCATTGCCCGGCTTTTGCCGGATGAAGAACTGCGGAAAATCAGCGAATACAGCAATTACCCCTATTCTTTGTGCGAATGCAGCGTGAACCAAAAGGCGTGCTATCGGCATAAGGGCCGGTATATGCTGACGACGGACAGGGATTATGTCCGCTTTCTGCCCCTGGTGCTGGCGGATTTTGCAACGGGAAACAATACCTGGAATGTGTGCAGCCGCTCGGATTCTTCCGGCACGGCCTCCGGCTATATTGAGTATGTGTGCAAGGTGTACGGCCTGGATTTTCGCACCACGAAGGATTATCAGGAAGCCATTGATGCCGTTAAAACAGAAGGCTGTTCCGTGTTTGCGTTGGCCTCCAGCGGCGGATGCTTTACCAACGAAGGGCATTACATCTATCTTGCCAATGCAGATGATGAAGTTTTGTATGTGCTGGATCCGCTGGCCAGGAGCAGCTATGAACAATGCAACTGGGGCTATCAGCTGACGGTGATTCAGCCGGGGCTGGTGTATATCCGCCATGATAAGAAATACTTTGCCCGGTATTCCTATTTTGTTATTTTGTCCAAGCCTGGCATTGTGTCAACGGCAGAATAAATACAATTCGTCTTTTCCTCCGTGTTCACCCACGGAGGATTTTTTGTTTTGCAGAAAAAGGAAGGAATTTGGAGCCGGGCGGAGTATATAAACAGAAGAAAGGGAGGGGAAAGAAAATGACCATCCGGGAACAGTTGGAAGCAAGGGAAAGAAGCTATCTTTCTCCGTTTGCGGCATACAGCGCAGAAACAAAGGGCCGGGAGCATCCCATTTCCCCGGATGATTTGCGCACGGAATTTCAGCGGGACAGGGACAGGATTCTGCATTGCAAAAGCTTCCGCCGGCTGAAATTCAAAACCCAGGTGTTCATTTCCCCGGAGGGGGATCATTTCCGCACCCGGCTGACCCACACCCTGGAAGTGGCGCAAGTGGCCAGGACCATTGCCCGTTCCCTGAACCTGAATGAAGATTTGACGGAGGCCATTGCCCTTGGCCACGATTTGGGGCACACGCCCTTTGGCCATTGCGGCGAAAGAATGCTGGACAAGCTTTCCGCCGATGGCTTTTCCCACAACCAGCAAAGCCTGCGTGTGGTGGAAGTGCTGGAGGGGGGCGAAGGGCTGAACCTGACATGGGAAGTAAGGGATGGCATTTTGCTCCATTCCGGCAAAACCCTGCCCGCCACCATGGAAGGCCAGTGCGTGGCTAAGGCAGATAGAATTGCCTACATCAACCACGATATAGATGACGCCATCCGGGCCGGAGTGCTGAAGGAATTTGAATTGCCGGGGGAAATTCTGCGGGTGCTTGGGGAAACGCATGGCCAGCGGATTAACACCCTGATCTTGGATATGGTGAAAGAAAGCCAGGGAAAACCTGCCCTTGTGATGAGCGACCAGGTGCAGAATGCCTTTGATAACCTAAGGGAATTTATGTTTGAAAAGGTGTATTTTGATTCCTGGCGGAAAAAAGAAGAAGAAAAATGCGATTATGTGATGCAGATGCTGTTTGATTATTTCATGCAGCATCCCGGGGAAATGCCCCTGGAATATGTGCAGATTGCTTATCGGGACGGAACGGAGCGGGCTGTTTTGGATTATCTTGCCTGCATGACGGATCGATATGCCATCCGGATTTTCCAGCAGTTATTTACGCCTGCCAATTTTCCCATTTTCTAATTTGACAAAAACGCAGTTTTTTTGCAGGAAATTCGGCTTTTGTGGCGAACAATAGCAAGGCACGATTTTTTCAGGAGGGAAGGAAATGGCAGGACGTTTTCCCATGGCATGGCTGGATGAACTGTATGCACGGGCGGATATCGTTTCTGTGGTTTCCGGGTATCTGACGCTGAAGAAAGACGGCAGAAGATATTGGGGGCTTTGCCCGTTCCATAATGAAAAAACGGCCTCTTTCTCCGTCAATGCGGATTTGAACCTGTATTATTGCTTTGGCTGCAAGGCCGGGGGCAATGTGGTGCAGTTCGTGATGGAGATGGAACGTGTTTCTTTCCAGGAAGCCGTGAAAATCCTGGCCGAAAAAACCCACATGACCTTGCCGGAGATGCAGGAAGACCCGGATTATGAGCGCCGCCGCAGTGAACGGGAAAGGCTGCTGGGGGCCAACCGGGAAGCGGCCCATTATTTCCACGATATGCTGTGGAAACCGGAAGGAAAATTTGTGCTGGATTATCTCCACGGCCGGGGCCTGGATGACGGCACCATCCGCAAATTCGGCCTTGGCGCCTCCACCGAACAATGGGATGACCTTTTGAACCACTTAACGGAAAAGGGCTATTCCAAACGGGAGATTACGCTGGCGGGGCTTGCCGTGGAAAAAGGCGACCATCATTTTGATATGTTCCGGGGCCGGGCCATGTTTCCCATCATTGACCAGCAGGGCAATGTGCTGGGCTTTGGTGGCCGGGCCATGGGGGATGCCAAACCCAAATACCTGAACACATCCGATACGCCGGTGTTTAATAAGCGCAAGGGCGTGTATGCCATCAATCTTGTGAAAAAGCAGCGGGATTTGAAGCGTATTTTGCTGGTGGAAGGGTATATGGATGTGGTGGCGGTTACTCAGGCCGGTATTCAGGGGGCTGTGGCCACGCTGGGCACGTCGCTGACCAATGAACAGGCACGGCTTCTGAAACGGTATGTGCCGGAAGTGTGGATTGCCTATGACGGGGACGAGGCCGGGCAGCACGCCATTGAACGGGCCATTGCCATTTTTGAGCAGGAGGAACTGCCGGTTAAAGTGCT
>JAZUQI010000204.1:0-6456 GCA_045605625.1 Clostridia bacterium | reverse complement strand
CACGGGCACGGCGGCTTACAGCCGCCTGCCGGATGCAAAGCATCCGGGAAAACAGGAAAAAAGCCGGAGGAGAAAGTGATAAACTTTCTCTCCCGGCGTTTTCTCGTTTTCATTGTGCCCGGGGCGAAGCTTGCATCCGTTTCTCACGTTTCATGCGCAGACCCTTGGTTGTAAACCGTGCGTATTTTCGCATACTGGGTGCAGGGAGGTTCTCCCTGCCGTGGGGTACAGGGGACGAGCAGTCCCCTGCTCCGTTCCTCACAACATAAACTTCCAATTTGCCGGGCGGACGAAACATCTTTGCCCATCGTCTTGGGAGGACGCAATGATGTGCACGGCATCCGTGCATTGCGTTTATGCAAATCCATAAGCAAAAGAGCATCCGGCTTTATGCTCGGATGCTCCTTTTTTGTTGCCTGCTGGATTGTTCCTTAAGAACTTCCCCACCAGGCGGTTTCATTTTTATTTGGCTTGGGCCTTGGCTTCGGTTTTGTTTTTCTTCATGCGGTACAGGTTCTGGTCCGCCATTTTGACAAAATCCGGAATGGAGGTGATTTGGCCGTTGCGCACGGAATAGCCGATACTCACCGTGAAATTATAAGGCAGCATGGCCTGATAATTGGCAATTTCGATGTTCTCCCGGATGGTATCGCAAATCTGCTGCACTTCTTCTTCCCTGCTGGCTTCGCCCACGATGATGAATTCATCGCCGCCATAGCGCCCGATGAAGTAAGACCGGGGCACGGAGCGCTTCAGCACAGAGGCCGTGCGCTTCAGGGCCTCATCCCCCTCCACATGGCCAAAGGTATCGTTGATATGCTTGAACTTATCAATATCCACCATCAGCACATACAGGGATTTGATGGCCTGGCCCGGTTCCGCCGGGGCATTCATCTTATAGTTGAGATAGCGCATGGCCTGGCTGCGGTTGGAAACGCCGGTGAGTTCATCGATGGTGATGCGCTGGTTTTGCCGGTTCACAAAAAGCACCAGCAAGGCCAGCGTATAGCCCAGGCAGAACAGGGGGAAATCGCTGCCCAGCACCACCTGCAAAACCACAAACGGCAGCACCACAGCGGCAAACAGCATGATGGTGACCAGCTTATTGCGCTGGAGGAAATATTCCTTCTTGCGGATTTTCTCAATAGCGGAAGCGGCCGGGATGACCAAATACAGCATGCACACAAGGGGGTGCAAAGCGAACAGCATCCCACGCTGGTAACGGTTGGATGCGCCAATGCTGAACAGCCAGCCCGTGGCCCCCGTCAGCATGATGAAAACCAGCAGGAAAGCCATGGGAATCAGGCACAAAACCAGCTTCAATGTGTTTTCCCGCCAGGAAGCATGAATTTCCCGCTGGGCATAGGCAAACCAGATGCTGGATACACACACCTGCAAGGCAAAGTAAATTTCATTGCACATGTAAGACAGGCTGCGCATAAACGAATCCGATTCCTGGTACAGGGCCACGATACGGGTAAGCACATCCGCAAAGCAAATGGAAATGCTGCAAATAATCAGCCAGCGGAACAGCTTGGTCTGCTTACTCATATCGATTTGCAGGTTGGTAAAAATCAACAGGGCCAGCTGCACCAGCGCAGCGAAAACAAGGATGGTAATATACAAAGAGTCTGCCAACTGCATCTCTCCATCCTCCTCTTTCCGAACTTAATACCCTTCTTTTCATCAATTACATGATTTATTCAGAACGGTTACATCACTTGATAATATACATTATACATCACGTTATACATTTTTGCAAGTAAAAAGCACCGATTTTTTATAACAAATCGGTGCTTTTTATCATTTATTGCAAAAACTTTCGCAAATAGAATTACTTATTCAGCACTTCTTTGGCGGCATTCACCACATTTTCCACCGTGAAGCCAAATTCCTTGAACAGGATGGCCGCAGGGGCGGAAGCACCGTAATGGTCAATACCCAGGGCCTTGCCATCCAGGCCCACGAAGCGATACCAGGGCATGGTGGTGCCGGCTTCCATGGAAACACGGGCACGGACGGCGGAAGGAATCACGCTTTCCTGGTATTCCTTGCTCTGCTGCAGGAACAGCTTCATGCAGGGCATGGAGATCACCCGGGCATCGATGCCGTCCTTCTTCAGTTCTTCCTTGGCGCCCATCATCTGTTCCACTTCGGAACCGGAGGCCATCAGCAGGATATCGGGGGTTTCCTTTTCGCTGTCGGACAGGATATAGCCGCCCTTCATGGCCTGGCAGCCGCTGTTTTCATACTGGGGCAGGTTCTGGCGGGTGAGCACCAGGGCCGTGGGCAGGCCGCAGGTGAGGGCGGTGAGCCAGGCAGCGGTGGTTTCCTTGCCGTCGGCAGGACGCAGTACCAGCAGATCGGGGGTAGCCCGCAGGCCGGCCAGGTGTTCGATGGGTTCGTGGGTGGCGCCGTCTTCGCCAACGCCGATGGAGTCATGGGTGAGCACGTAGGTGACGGGCAGCTTCATGATGGCGCTCATGCGCATGGAATGCTTCATGTAATCGCTGAACACGAAGAAGGTGCCGCAGAACACCCGCAGGCCGCCGTGCAGGGCAATGGCATTGCAGATGGCCGCCATGGCATGTTCACGCACGCCAAAGTGCATGTTACGACCGGCACGGTTTTCGGCGCTGTAATCGCCGCCTTCTTTGATGTAGGTGAGGTTGGAAGGGGCCAGGTCTGCGCTGCCGCCCACCAGGTTGGGCAGAAGCTTAGCCAGCCGGTTAATCATCTGGCCGGAGGTGGCACGGGTGGCAATCTTGCCTTCCCACTGCCACAGTTCGTCGTTCATCACCACTTCTTCGGGGATTTCTTCGGCATGCCACAGATCCCATTCTTCCTTCAGTTCGGGATACTGAGCGCAGTAAGCGGCGAACATTTCGTTCCAATCGGCTTCCGCCTGTTCGTTCTTCTTCATCAGGCTGGCAATGTATTCATACACTTCGGGCAGCACATAGAAGGTTTCTTCGGGCATGCCCAGATTTTTCTTGGTGGCCAGCACATTATCCACACCCAGAGGAGCGCCGTGAGCGGATTCGCTGCCTTCCTTGGCGGGGCAGCCAAAGCCGATCTTGGTGGGGCAGATGATGAGGGTGGGGTGCTTTTCATCCTTCTTGGCTTCTTCCAGGGCAGCGGCCACCTTTTCGGGGTCATTGCCGTCATCCAGACGGATAACCTGCCAGCCATAGGCTTCAAAGCGCATGCCCACGTTTTCCCGGAAAGCGATATCGGTATCGCCTTCGATGGAGATTTCGTTGTCGTCATACAGCAGGGTCAGCTTGCCCAGTTCCAGCGTGCCGGCCAGGGAAGCCGCTTCGCCGGAAATGCCTTCCATCAGGCAGCCGTCGCCGCAGAAAGCATAGGTGCGGTGATCCACCACGGGGAAGCCGGGGCGGTTGAACTTGGCGGCCATCATGGTTTCAGCAATGGCAAAGCCCACGGCATTGGCCACGCCCTGGCCCAGAGGGCCGGTGGTGGTTTCAATGCCCACGGTGTGGCGGTATTCGGGATGGCCGGGGGTTTTGCTGCCCCACTGACGGAACTGCTTGAGGTCATCCATTTCCAGGCCGTAGCCGGTGAGGTGCAGCATGGTATAAATCAGGGCGCTGGCATGGCCGGAGGACAGCACAAAGCGGTCACGGTTCATCCAGTTGGGGTTCTTGGGATTGTGGCTCATTTTTTCCATCCACAGGGCGTACGCCATGGCAGCCATGCCCATGGGGGCACCGGGGTGACCGCTGTTGGCCTTCTGAACAGTGTCCGCAGCCAGAACGCGGATGGTGTTCACAGTCTTCTGACGGATATCCATTTGAAACGTCCTCCTCTTATTGTGCAATATATTGTTCCAGATTACCAAGATCAATTCCCTCGGCATTTGCCAGTACCTTGTACAGGGCATTTACCATATATTTCACGCCGCCTTCCACATCGCTTTCGATGTTCAGCGGCAGAACGGGATCATGCACGGACAGGCGCAGCAGGAACCAGCCGTTATCCATTTCGCCGTCCAGGTCAAAGCTGATGCGCACGCCTTCCCGGTTATCCGGGGCAATGTGCCAGCCGGGGGCAAAGGCCGCATATTCCATCACCTTTTCGATGGCGGCACGGCCCACGGGGCGGAAATCGCTTTCGGTAATGTTCAGGCGGATTTCCACGCTTTCCTTGGGTTCCTTCAGGCCTTCCAGCAAATCGGACAGGCTCTTGCCTTCCTGCTTGAGGCGCATGGCTTCGCAAATCAGCACCGTCACCAGGTACATGCCGTCATCCAGGAAGTGGTTTTCCCGAAGGGCCGCATGGCCGCTGGTTTCGATAGCCAGGGGGCAATCGATGCCGGCTTCGTTAAGGCGCACGGCTTCGTCAATCACGTTGCGATAGCCCCGCTTATAGCGGTAATGCACGCCGCCCCATTCCATAATGAACCGGGCCAGGCCGGAAGAGGTAACGGAGTCCGTCACGATGGTGGCCCCGGGCTTCTTATCCAGCAGGATGGCGGAAATGAGGGCGATGAGGCGGTTGCGGTTAATTTCCCGGCCGTTCTGATCCACAATGGCGGCCCGGTCACAGTCCGCATCGAAGATCACGCCCAGATCCGCCCCGGCCTTTACCACGGCACCGCTTACGGCCTTCATGGCATCGGCATTTTCAGGGTTGGGCACATGATTGGGGAAGCGGCCATCCGGTTCCAGGAACTGGCTGCCTTCCACCCAGGCGCCCATATCTTCCAGCAGCTTTGCATAGAAGCCGCCGGCGCCGTTGCCGGCATCCACCACCACGTGGAGGCCCAGCAGGGGCTTGGGCACATCGGTATCCAGGCCGCGCTGCACCCTTTCCTTCAGCTGATCGCAGTACACGGGCAAAAATTCCCGCTTCTGGATGGGTTCGCAGCCGCCGTTCAGGGGATCATCACTTTCGGCGATGGTGAGGATTTCATCCAGATCATGGCCGGTGATGCCGCCTTCTTTGGTGAAAAATTTCAGGCCGTTCCGGTCAAAAGGATGGTGGCTGGCTGTCACCATCACGGAACCGTCACAGGCAAAGCCTTCGGTAATCAGGCTCATATACATGGCCGGGGTGGTGCACATGCCATAGCATTCCACCCGGCCTCCTGCCAGACGACAGCCCTCAGCGCAGCCATCCAGCAGCATTTCGCCCGTCAGGCGGCTATCCCGGCCCAGCGCAATACGGGGATGATCCACGCCCTTTTTCCGCAGCCAGCTGACAAAGGCACCGCCAATGCGGCCGGCCACTTCCGCCGTCAGTTGGGCCCCTTCACCCAGCGCCTTTCCCCGCACATCCGTGCCGCTTTTGAGTGCGCGCAAGTTCGTCATACCTTTCCTCCCATTTCTTCGTCCAATTGGTTCATAGCTTCCTCCACACATCCGTGGAGCATTTTATACACCGGCATCAGCACTTCATAATCCCGGAAAACTTTTTCTGCAATATCGGGCTTCAGGGCATCCGCCACCCGGGCATCATTGCGGCTGATGTAGATATCTTTTTTCAGGTACAGGGGGCGAAGCACTTCCGGCACTTCATCGGGCACCGGCAGCTTTTTCCACTGGTTGCCGCCAATGGAGAAGCCATTTTTATACAGCCTTTCCACCAGACGCACAAAATCATCCGGCCGGGCGATGATCCGCCGGCGCATCACATCCATCATGGGCCGGTTTTCCCCCCAGGTGCCAAGACCCCAGCTGATAAATTCCGGGCCCAGTTCAAACCAGAAATTGGGCATGCCGTCCTTATCCGTGGCGGCCTTATGGAAAATGAGCCAGAGATGATCCCGGTAGGGGGATTTATCCTTGGTGAAGCGGATATCCCGGTTGATGCGGCTGAGGCATTTATGGGGACGGATTTCCAGATCCTCATCCAATTTTTGCAGCCGGGAACCCACATCCTCAATGAAGGCGTAAAACACTTCCCGGACGGATTTCATATAACGATCACGGTTTGCATCCATAAAGGCTTTGTTATTGTGGAAACGCAAATCCAGAAAAAACTGGATGGTTTCCTTTTTGAAGCCCTTGAACACGGAATGCGCCCCTTTCCTCACAGATATACTTATTATAATCCATTTGGCCCCACAATTCAAGCGCATTATGCGCAAATTCCGTTTTGTTTCTCTTAGAATATTCCGCAAAAAAAGAGCAGTTTCGCTATGGAAACCACTCTTTTTCCTTTTTCGCAATTTATGCGATTATTCGATGCCCGTCACCTGAAAGCCCTTTTCTTCAATGGCGGCCACGATTTCATTGTTTTCGCATTCGCCATTCACGGTGCAGATCTTCTTTTCCATGTCCACCACCGCATCAAGGCCCAGATCATGCATAGCCCCTTCCACCTTGCCGGCGCAGCGGATGCAGTGCATACCTTCCACGTGGATAATCTTTTTCATGTTGCATTCCTCCTTGTTTATTTTAGAAATTGAAAAGTGTTACCTGATTGGTTTCC
>JAZUQI010000203.1:0-7736 GCA_045605625.1 Clostridia bacterium | reverse complement strand
CCTGCGGCTCCGCCAAGATTGCGGATGTGGCCATGAGCGTGGGCATTGATGTGCGCAGCGTGGATTTCTGGCGTAAATCGCTGAAAGTGTATCAGGATAATATTGAAGAATTCATTTCCCTGGCGGACAAAATCTTTTAACAGCTGAAGGAGGCTTTCATGCAGGCATTGAAAATGCAGGTGCTGGAAATTCTCTGTGAGGATTGCCGCACGCCCCTTGAACGTATCGCAACCATGACCGGCGCATCCATGGATAACGTAGCCCAGGTCATTGAAGAAATGGAAAACGACCGTATCATCCTCCACTACGCCCCCATCATCAACTGGGATAAGGCGGATCGTGAACGGGTGGAAGGGATGATCGAAGTGAAGGTCACCCCCCAGCGGGATCAGGGCTTTGACGCCATCGCCGGGCGCATTTATCGGTTTGACGAAGTAAAAAGCGTGTACCTGATGAGCGGCGGGTATGACTTGCTGGTGCTGGTGGAAGCACGCACACTGAAGGAATTGGCCTCCTTCGTCAGCGAAAAACTGAGCACGCTGGAAGCCGTCACCGGCACCTCCACCAGTTTCGTGCTGAAGCGGTACAAGCAGGATGGGGTCATTTTCGATGGCGAGCGTAATGATAAACGTCTGGCGGTGATGCCCTGATGCGGTCTTTTGTGAATCCTGCGGTGGAAAGCGTTCCGCCCAGCGGCATCCGCCGCTTCTTTGATGTCGCCGGCACCATGCAGGGGGCCATTTCCCTGGGCGTTGGCGAACCGGATTTTGTCACCCCTTACCATATCCGCAACGCCGCCATGGATAGCCTTCTGGACGGCGAAACCCAATATACCCCCAATAAGGGCATGAAGGCCTTGCTGGAAGAGATTGCCCTTTATTTGCATAGCCGTTTTTCCGTGGATTATAACCCCGATAAGGAGATCATGGTCACCGTGGGCGCCAGCGAGGCCATTGACCTGGCCCTGCGTGCCTGCGTTTGCCCCGGGGATGATGTGCTGGTGCCGGACCCCGGCTATGTCAGCTATGCCCCCTGCGTCACTTTCGTGGGCGGCCGTGCCATTCCCGTGGTTACCAAGGCCAAGGATCAATTCCGCATGACCCGGGAATGCCTGGAAAACGCCATCACGGATAAAACCCGGGCCCTGATCCTGCCCTATCCCAATAACCCCACCGGCGGCGTGATGAGCCGGGAAGATTTCATGGAAGTGGCCAAAATAGCCGAAAAGCATGATCTCTTGGTAATCAGCGATGAAATTTATGCGGAGCTTACCTACGAAGGGGAAAGAATTGCCTTTGCTTCCCTGCCCGGCATGAAGGAACGTACCATCACCATCAACGGCTTTTCCAAGGCCTTTGCCATGACGGGCTGGCGGCTGGGCTTTGCCTGCGCCCCCCGGGAAATTCTGTCCCAGATGAACAAAATCCACCAGTACGCCATCATGTGTGCCCCCAGGCAAGCACAGGTGGCCGGTTTGCAGGCCCTGCGCCGGGGACGGGAAAATGATTTTGAAGATGTGCGCATCATGCGGGAAAGTTATAACCGGCGCCGCCGGGTGATGCTGGAAGCCTTCCGGAACATGGGCCTTGATTGCTTTGAGCCTAAAGGGGCCTTCTATTGCTTCCCTTCCGTGGAAAAAACCGGGCTTTCCAGCGAAATGTTCTGCACCCGGCTTTTGCAGGAACACAAAGTGGTCTGCGTTCCCGGGGAGGCTTTCGGGGCCAGCGGCAAGGGCCATATCCGCTGCTGCTACGCCACCGATATGAACCGCATGCTGGAAGCCTTTGACCGGATGAATACCTTTATTTCTTCCCTGTAATCTTTGGAGGTTTTTTATGAAAAAACTGCTTATTATTTGCCTTGCCCTGCTTTTATCCCTCACGGTATCTGTGGCCCTGGAGGAAGAAGAAGTATCTTTTTCCGTGCTGGAAACCCCGGCCCCTCCGGTAAACCCTGCCCAGCCCACCGGGGATGATGCTGCCCTGCCGCTTGCCCCGGATGCCACCATGCCTCCCCAGCTGGAAGCGGATGGCAGCGTGATGGTAACCATCACCGCCGTCGGGGATGTGACCATCGGCCGCAACGTGCAGCACAGCGGCACCTCCATTTTTGAAAAGGAACTGAAAAAGCAGGGCGGCGATATCAATTTTATCTTCCGCAACGTGAAGGATATTTTCGCTGAAGATCATCTCACCATCGCCAATTTTGAAGGCGTGCTGGCGGATGAATACAAAATTCCCTCCAAGAAAAGGGAAAACAGCTACCTCTTCCTTGCCCCCACCACCTATGTGGACGCCCTGAAAAACAACAGCGTAGAAGCCGTTACCATGGAAAATAACCACGCCGGGGATTTTGGGGATGACGGCATCCAATCCACCATCAAAACCATGGAAGATGCCGGCATCGTGTGGGCCAATAAGGGCAATATGGGCGTGTATGAAGTGCAGGGCCTGCGCATTGGCATGCTGGCCTACCAAACCCTGAACCAGCCCTATTCCTCCGAAGAACTGAAAGGCATCGTGGATGCCGATATCAAGAAAGCAAAGCAAAGCTGCGATCTGGTGGTGGTTTCTTTCCATTGGGGCGATGAACTGGATTATGCACCCAAAGCCAATCAGGTGATGCTGGGCCGTGCCGCTGTGGATTCCGGGGCCGATCTGGTGCTGGGCCACCACAGCCACCGCATTAACCCCATCGAATGCTATAAGGGAAAATACATCGTGTATTCCCTGGCCAATTGCTCCTTCGCCGGGAATAATAAGCCCAGCGATATGTTCACCTTCATTTTCCAAACCCGGTTTAAGGTGATGAACGGCGAAATCATCAGCAACACCTTCCGCATCATCCCCAGCCGCATTTCTTCCAGGAAGGATTATAACGATTTTGCCATCACCCCCCTGGAAGAACCCGCCAATATCACCACCGTGCTGGATACCCTGAAAAAGAACGGCAAAAAGCTGGATTACGCCGTGGAAAATTATCCCCTGGACTGGGAATAAAAAATAACGCTGGAAAAAGGTTGTTGGAGTACGAATGCAAGCGAAAATTATGTTGCTGCCCGCCGGCAGTAAGGGAAAAACCCTGTGCAGCTATGCAGAAGAATTGTTTCTGGAAGTTTCTGCTGCCTTCGGCCACAGCCTGAACACCTGCCGTGAAAAAATCGGGCCGGATTCGGTGCGGCTTTTCGATGTGCCCCTCACCCAGGAAACCCTGGATGCCTGCAAGCGCTGCCAGGCCGTGTTTCTGGCGGATAGCGATTGCGAAGGGGCCCGGGCCTTGTATCAGGGGCTGAATATTCCCCTGCGCATCCGGCATTTTGTAATTCCCGAATCCCTCTGCCAACGGGGGCAACTGCCCCAAACGCTGCTGCTTGGCCAGGTTACCTCGCTGGAGCAAAACAGCCTGTTCCTTGCCGTGCGCCAGGCCATGAAGCTGGCTAGCGACCTGGAAATTCCCTTCTGCCACACCGCCCCCACCGGCAATAACCGCTTTGCCTGGGAGGCGGATATCAAAGAAACGGCCAAGAAATATCCTTCCCTTTCCTGTGAAGGCCTTTCTGCGCCGGAGGCCATCCGCCGCATCATCGAAACGCCGGGGCAGGTGGGCTTCATGCTGTGCCCGCCCTATGCCGGGGGCATGCTGGAAAGCGCTGCTTCTTCCCTGTTCCCCTTCCCCGGTTTGCAATATGATTCCGGCATGCAGGAGGAGATCGGCGTGTACGCCCCTCGCCTTTCCGTGGATTCAACCGATATGCCCCAACCCTTTGCCGCCGCCTTTGCCGTGGCGGATATGCTGAAAAATTCCCTGCACATGCAGCGTGAAGGGGCTTGCCTGGATGCTGCCATCCAGAATGTACTCACCGCCGGTTGGCGCACCCCGGGCATGGCCTTGGACGGCCACCCCACCGACGGCAGCCACATCATCCAACTCATTTGCGATCAGCTGGCCGTAGCCGGTGAATTTCTGTTCAAAGGAAAGTAAATATGATTCTAAAACCTGATTATACCAACTGCGGCGTGAATGTGATTTCCTCCATTGCCGCCGCCTGCGGCATGACGCCCAAACACAAAACGCATCCTTTCACGGATGCGCTTTTGCAAAAGAAAACCTACAAAAATATTATCCTCATGCTGTTTGACGGCATGGGGGTGGATCTGCTTGAAAAGGCGCTGCCGGAGGATAGCTTCCTTCGCCGCCACTTAAGCCACACCCTGTCCGCCGTTTTTCCGTCCACCACCACCTGCGCCACCACCTCCATCGAAACGGGCCTGATGCCCTGCGAACACGCCTGGCTTGGCTGGACGCTGTATTTCCCCCAGATCGAAAAAATGGTGGATGTATTCACCAACCGCACCGATACCAACGAAATTGCTGCGGATTATTATGTGGGCGAGCGCTTCATTCCCCGGGATTTTATCTATTCTCATATCGATGCCTGCGGCCAATACAAAGCAAGCTCCGTTTCCTTCTATGGCCACGTGAAAATCAAAACCTTGCCGGAGCTGTTTGAAAATGTGTTGTCCCTTGCCAAGGATAATGAAAAGCGCTATATCTACGCCTACTGGCCGGAGCCGGATAGCTCCATGCATAAGCACGGCTGCTATCATGCAAAAAGCGTGGCCCAATTGATTGATATAAACGACCGGGTGGAAAAGCTGGCCGCCCAGCTGCCGGAAGATACCCTGCTGCTCCTTACGGCGGATCATGGCCTGACGGACTCCAAAACGGTGTATCTGGAAAATTACCCGGATCTGATGGCCATGCTTAAGCATGACAGCACCATGGAGCTGCGTGCCGTTTCCTTCCACGTGAAACCGGAATGCAAGGAACTGTTCCCGGCCGTTTTCCGCAAGCACTTTGGGGATCATTTTCTGCTGGTGGATCAAAAAACCTTCATCCGGGATTATCTGGGCCCCGGCAGCGTCCGCCCCAATGTGTACGATTTTGTGGGGGATTATGTGGCCCTTTCCACCGATGAACTTACCATCATGAACCACCCCGGGCCCATGCACCTGATTGGCAACCATGCCGGGCTTACCAAGGCCGAAATGGAAGTGCCCCTGATTGTGGCAAAAGAATAATGATGAGAAGCATTCCCTACGCCGGAATGCTTCTTTTTTTGCGAATGTACCGGGCCGTCAATTGGATACACAATACCGTCATATCATCCTCCGGCAGGCCGCTTTGCCGTTCCATGGCATCCTGCAATACCGCATCCGCCATTTCCTGCACGTTATCCGAAAGCCTGCGGTGCAGCATGCGCATCACATCCTCTTCCGTATCATAGGCATCCGCAATGCCGTCGCTGATCAATATCACCCGGTCCCCTTCCGCCAGCGTCACCTTCTTTTCCGAGGGCATCACGTATTCCAAAATGCCAAGGGGCAGGGCTTCCCCGGTAAGCTTCACAATTTTTTGCCCCTGCACAAGATAACTGGAACAGGCCCCCAGCTTGTTCATTTCCGTTTCTCCCGTCCACAGGTCAATCACCCCCATATCCACCGTGGCAAATAGTTCGCCACCGGTGGCGTTCAGCATGGCCCCGTTCACCACTTGCATGGTTTGCTCCCTGGAATAACCGGCTTCCAGGCACACCGCCAGCATTTCCAGCGTGCGCCGGCTTTCGTTTTTCGCATCCCGTCCGTGGCCCATGCCGTCGCTGAGGGCAAATACCACCCGTCCCCCGGACAGGCTGCGCACCATCACCGCATCGCCGTTTTCTTCCGTCATTGTGGGATAGATGGAGGCATCCGAAACGCAGGCCGCTGCGGTGGCCCGGCCCATGGATATGTGAAAGGGAGGGCTTTCTTCCATCACGGCCCGGGAAGCATTCTGCTGGGTCACCTCCAGGGAAACCCCCAGATACAGCCCCAGCTGGTTTGCCACCTTCTCCGCCAATGCCGGTTGAATGGGCATCATATCGCTTTGCACCGCCGCCACCAAATGCCCATCGATTCGCTTCACAAAGGATAGCCGCCCGGAGAAATGCATTTTTTCCAGGGCTTCCTCTGCCAGCACTTGCCTTTCTTTCTCCTCGTCATCCGGCTGTAATCCTTCCAGGCTGATCATCTGGGCCGCCTGGCTGAGGGCCAATAAATGGGTTTCCAGCATGTGGCGCTGATAGGCCGCCAGATGCATTTTTTGCTGGTTCTGCCTGCGTTTTTCGTGTATCTGCTGCAAGTGCCCGGGAATTTGCTTCAGCCGCTGGCAATGGTCAAAATACCGGTTGATCACGTTCAGTTCCACTTCGCTGCTCTTCACCGCCGCCGCCATGGCCGCCTTTGTTTGTTCGTAATCATCCCGCCAGCAGATGGGCAGCCTTTCGCATTGATGGCACAAGTTTTCCGCCAGGCTTTCCGCCTCCGTTTCCGGGCTGTCCATGGGGATTTCTGCTTCCGGCAGCACCTGGGACAGCCGGTGAATGGCCTGCACCCATTGCTGCATCCTAAGCCGCAGGAATGCGTTTTCCTTGGGCTTCATGCCCTGCAAATGCATCACTTTTTGCAAAATCCGCCTTGCTTTTTTCTGCGGTATCAAAAGGAAAAGGCCGGTTGCACACAGCATATTTTCCGCCAGGGGAACCGGCATTTTTTGCATGGACGCATAGATCAGCATCAGCCCCGAAAAAAGAAAGGCCGCCGCCACCCCCAGCCGCTTTTTCTGCTGAAAGCAGCCGCCAATCAGCCCGGCAAAAGGCAAAAGCAGAAAATACATCACATGCATGCCCCCGGAAAGCAGGGCAAACCCGGCCCCGATGCCCACCGCCGCCGCTGCCGCCGGGCCGCTGGTCCACGCTGCCAACAGAACAACCATGCATCCCCCCTGCGCCCCCACATTCAGCCCGGCAAGCTGCACATGGGCGCCGCCGCACAACAGCATCATGATGGGCATGGCAAGGCACAATAAATCATCCTGGGTTCTTTCGCTGTTTTTCTGATGGAGAATTTCCACGCTGCGCAGCATGGCCGGCATTACGCACATCCCCAGCATTACGCCCCCCACCTGCCGCATCATATCCGGAATTTCCCGGCCAATCATGCCGGGCAGCGCACGCAAAAGCAGCGCCCCCAACAGCAGCTTGTACCCCGTGGAAACGCTTATTTTCCTGCGAACAAAAAATACAAGGCCAAAGAAAACAAGGGCCTGCGCTAAATCCGCATCAATCCCCCACAAAAGCCGCATCAAAAGCCCGGCCCCCATGCCAAGGCATGCCCCGGCCGGGCATTTCCCAAGGTGCACAAGGCAGGAAACCACAAGCGCAATTGCAAATGGGGACGGCAAAGAAAAGCAAGTGCTGATGTTCAAAAGAAACACCGCTGTAAACCCCGGCACAAGGGCCCTGATCTGCTCTTTTTGAATGCCTTTCTTCTGTGCCTTTTCCCGGGCAGCACGCCTGTTCCTTGGTACATTCACCGTATCCAGCGGTGCTGTGTGCATAAATAGCCCTCCTTCACCCTGTATGGTTTCATTATGAGGAAACAGAAAGGGCCGTTTTGTCGTTCTGGGGTGCAAAATTGTACGAAAAAAGGAGGGTTTCCCCTCCTTCGTTGACTGATTGTCAAAAAATCGAACCATCAGCGCTTGTAATAAAACCTTTTTCTCCTTAATATCTCTTCTTATTTTACCAGGAAATAGGTGCTCACGTAGCCGATCCGGCCGTCAGAAAGCTGCACTTTGCTCCAGTTCACGCCTTCTTCCAATACCGTCACAAGGGTGCCCACCTTCAATTTATCCAG
>JAZUQI010000202.1:0-7331 GCA_045605625.1 Clostridia bacterium | reverse complement strand
GGGTGCGGGTATCCTTGAACACGGACATGGCCTGCAGGCCGGCGATCATGTTCTTGGCGTTGTTGACGTCGCAGTCCTGGCCGGTGATGACGGGGATGTCCTCGGCGGTGTAGCCGAAGTTCACCAGAGAGTTGGTAACGCCCAGAGCGGTGGAGTCATTGGAGCACAGGCAGATGTCCAGGGTCTGGCCGCCGGTGAGGGAATCAGCGTAGTAGCCAGCCAGGATGTTGTCCATACGGGCCTGAGCGGTTTCAGACTTCCAGGCGGGGGTAGCCACGGTTTCAAAATCGGTCTGGCCGGAAACGCAAACCAGCTTGCCATTGTCCAGGTAGGGCTTCACGGTGTCATAAGCACCGGCGAAGAACAGGCCAGCGTTGTTGTCGTCGGGAGAACCGGCGGTGAATTCGATGGTGTAGGTCTTGTCGGTGTTGGCCAGGTCAAACTTGTCAACAACGTACTGGCCCTGAATCTGGCCAACCTTGTAGTTGTCGAAAGTGGTGTAGTAGTCCACATATTCGGTGCCGGTGAGCAGACGGTCATAAGCGATTACGATAACGCCAGCTTCCTTGGCCTGCTGCAGCACGGTGCCCAGGGCGCCGCCGTCGATGGAAGCCACAACCAGCACTTCCACTTCGTTGAGCAGCATGTTTTCAATCTGGGAAACCTGGGTGGCCACGTCGTTGTTGGCATACTGCAGGTCCACTTCATAGCCGGCAGCTTCCAGCTGCTTCTTCATGTTTTCGCCGTCCTGAATCCAGCGCTGCAGGTCCATGGTGGGCATAGCCACGCCAACCTTCTTGGCAGGTTCGGCATGAGCCACGGCAAACAGGGACAGGGACAGAACCAGAACCAGGAGAAGAGATACCAGTTTCTTCATAAACAGACACTCCTTTTTTATTTTTTTGACCCGTACGCCGGGCCAAATTTACAAATGGAATTCAAGTTGCCACACGAACCGGGCATTCAAAAGAGATATCAATACTGCGGAAACAACTTGAGATTAAATTCATTATAACTCAATCCGTGCATGTTGTCAACGGTATTTTTATGTCCTGTTTTTCCATCCATTATGACTTATTATGAATATTTGTGTATAATCTTGCACTCTCCTGTTTCTCAGGCCCTTAAAAACTCCATCTGGGCACAGCGCCCTTTTCCCCTTCCGCAGCCACAAAACGCCATTCCTCCGCAAGCCCCCCTTTTCCGTCCCTTTCCACAACAAAAAAACCGTCCTTTCAGACGGTTTCTCTGGAGCTGATGGCCGGATTTGAACCGGCGACCTCATCCTTACCAAGGATGCGCTCTACCTACTGAGCTACATCAGCATTGCTCGTTTAACTGGGCAACGGTGATATAATACACCATTTGGGCCAAAAAAGCAAGCCCTTTTTCAGAAAAAAATGAAAAAAGTAAAGAAAAATCCGTTTTTTCTCCTTCCGGCAACCAATGGTTGGCAATTTGGGCAGAAAAAGCACGGCTTGCATGGTGGAAGCAGGAAAAAGAGGGTGGTATGCTGAATGTAGAAACGCAAAGGAGGAAGGCCCCATGTATTTCGGACGCAACCTGCAATTCTTACGCAAAAAGCAATCCGGCCTCACCCAGGAGCAGCTGGCGGAGAAACTGAACGTATCCCGGCAGACCGTTGGCAAATGGGAAACGGAGGAAGCCTTTCCGGAAATGGAAAAGCTATTGGAAATCAGCGATTTGTTTCTGGTAAAGCTGGATGCCCTCATCCGGGAAGATCTTTCCGCCCATGCCGCCATTTATTCCCCGGTGGAAATTCGGCATATACCGCCCATGCGCACCGCCCGGTACGTAATCATCTCCCCCAACTGCGAGGAGGACGTGCAGCAATATATGCGCCTTTGGGCGGAAAAAAGCGGCTACGCCGCCCTGCCGAAGGATCAGCAGAAAATGATCGGCTGGGATTTTCCCTTCGTTTCCCCGGAACAGAAAAACAGGTTCGGCCTGCGGGGGTATGTGGCCGCCTGCGTTCTGCCGCAGGGCTTTGAGCCGGCCTGCCCCGGGGCGGAAACAGGCAGCCAGCCGGCGGCGGACTACGCCGTGATCACCATCCGGGATCCCTTCCTGGCCCCCTTTGAACGCATCCCCACCGCCTATAAACTGGTGCTGGATTTCCTCCACGCCAACGGCTTCAAGGAAAACCATAAGGAGGGCATCATCCCCTGCTTTGAATACGAATATGAAAAAAACGGCGTTACGTTCATGGATGTGTTTATCCATGCGGACGGCGTGGGCAAGGGAAACCTGTTTACCGGCATGTGAAAGGCAGGCGAAAAAGGATATGGAAATTCATTTCAGGCAAGCAACAAAGGAAGATGCCCCGTTACTGGTGGATATCTACAATGCTTCCTTTTATAGTGACTATGTGAAATATGGCGAATGCCCTGCATACGGCCAAACGAAAGAAAGAATGGAGCAATCCATCATCGATTATCCGAAATGGATTATCCTAAGGAATGGCAAACCGGTGGGGTGTATTTCCTGCAAAGAGACGGAAAAGGGTGTCTATGAAGTGGGCTGCCTGTGCGTTCTTCCGGCATTTCAGGGGAAAGGCATTGGAAGCCGCGCCATGCAGTATATCACTTCCTATTATAAGGATGGGCATACATTCACCTTGATTACCCCGGCCGATAAACAGGAGAACATAAAATTTTACACAGAAAAATGCGGCTTCACCATACAATCCACCGAAATGGATGGAAATGTGCAAGTGGTTCGGTTTGTTTTAGAACGATAAACTTCCGTTTGCAAGGCATAATGAAACGAGCATCCGGCATTGGATGCTCGTTTCATTAACTCAAGAAAGAATATTGGTAAGTTCCTGCTTTCCATGCATATAAGATGAACTCATTTCCTTGTACAGGCTTTCATAGAAGGAAACTGCAGATTGTTGCCGTTCCCTTGCCATCTCCATCGCTTTATTGGTATAGAAATGAGCATAGATTTTCTCTAACTTGAATTTGTATTCCTGAAAGAATGAAGGCGTGGTATCCATTGAACCATCCGATACTTCACCATCCGGAAGCAGGGTGTAAAGGGGTTCTTCTACCATTCCTTTGTAAATCAGTGTTCGTGCAATTCCGATGGCGCCCGCAGCATCTAACTTATCCGCATCAAAGAGAATTCTTGCTTCCATACTCTGGGGTAAGTTGCTTTTACGAAACCGATGGGTTTGAATGCAATGTTTCACTTGATTTGCATACGCTTCATCAAAATGATTATCCATCAAGAAACGAAATGCTTTTTCGCCACCAACCATAGCATGGCATACTTGAGGGTTCTCAAACTGCTCTTTTCTGCCAATATCATGGAGCAAACAAGCGGCAATCAAAACATCCCTGTCCACGTTATCTTCTGTCTTAGCAATTTCCAATGCACTATACAGCACACGATACACATGTTCCTTATCATGTGCGCTGTCTTCCATACAGGAGAGCATATAGTTTTCCAGCAATGTATACGTTTGCTTTTTCATTGATTCTGTCCTTTTACTCTCCTTCCGGCAGAACGACTTTTGAGGGACGGTTACCAAGGAACACAAAAAATTCTTCATTTATTTTCTATCCACTTAAGCCAGGTTTTTTCATCCACGCCCAGGGTACATTTTTCGCCATTGCGGACGATGGGGGTTTTGATAAAGTTCGGGTGCAGCAAAAGTTCCTCCGTAATATACTGCACGTCGTCCGTATGGCCGATGGGCAGGGAAAGGGTTTCCGGCGTTTTATCCACCAGGTTCACCGCCCCGATGCGCCGGATGAAAAGCTGCAGTTCCTTTTGCCCCAGCTTATGCTTTTTCAAATCCACCAGCTGGTAGGGAATGCGGCGCTCCTTAAAAAAACGCTCCGCTTTTTGTACGTCAAAATTACGCTTCAGCGTATAGATCATGATGTTCATATTGTTTTCTCAGTCTTCCAGGTCAAAGGGCAGGGCCATGCGGTTTTGCCCATCATCCCACAATTTTTCCAAATGATAAAATTCCCGGTCTTCCGGGTGGAAGATATGCACCAGCACGGTGCCGTAATCCAGCACAATCCAGCGGCCTTCCGCATTGCCTTCCTTGGAGCGCAGCTGAATGCCTTCCATGGCCAGGGCATCATCCACATCATCGGCCAGGGCCTTCACCTGCAGGGAGGAGCGGCCGGAAGCAATCACCATATAATCGGTGATCACGGTGAGGTGCGCCACATGGAGCACGGTGATATCTTTGGCTTTTTTGTCGTTCAGGATACCGGCGATCTTTTGGGCAAGGGTCGTCTGTTCCATCGGGGGGCCTCCTTTATTTATGGTATGGATGCGCACATCCATTGCTTTTCCTGCTGGGTTAATATACTGCGCAGGTACTCTTCCGTTTCCAAAGTGGAGGGGTCCAGCGCACGTTGGTCATTGCTGCCGATATAGGCCTTGGTGCCTTCAATGGAGCAAAGCACCGCCGCCGGCAGGGAACGCTCCGCCAGCCAGCGGATTTTGGCAAGGCCGGGGTAATCCTCCCTGCCCTCTTCCATGGCATCGGCCACAAACACAGCCATTTCAAACAGCGTCATATTCGCCCGGCCGGTGGTGTGGTACCGGATGGCGTTGAGCACATCTTCATCATGCACGTTGAATTGCTTTTGTGCCAGCCAGGCCCCCACCGGGCCATGCAGCACGGCGCCGATCATCAGGCTCTTTTCCGTATCCACCAGCCCGTAATGCTCCGCCAGCTGGGCCAGCTCCGGCTGGGCCATGCCCTTGGCAATATCGTGCAGAAGGGCCGCCAGTGCCGCCTTTTGCACCGGCAAATGATGCAGGCTGGCCAATTGCACCGCCGCCTTCACCACGCCCAGGGTGTGGCGATAGCGATGGGCGTTCATCATGGGCCGGATCCGGGGCAGAAGATCCTCCCGGTACAGGCCCTTTTCCGCCATATAGCACAAAACCTTGGTTTTCACGCCAGGGGTATCCTCATACTGGGCGGAACGGGCCCGGATCAGCGTGGAGGAAAAAGGGGCTTCCTTCACGTCCAGTAATTGCACCCTGGCGCCGCTCATTTCCGCCTTTTTCATGGCTTCGCCGGTGAAAATGCCGGTGCGGGGAAAGCACAGAATATCGCACAGGCCGAATAATTCCCTTGCCCCCTGCCAATAGGGCAGGGAAGGCAGCTTGTCCGCCCCGATGATGAAATAAAAAGCGGCATCGGGATGCTGTTTTTTTAATAAGCGCAGGGTATCCACCGTATATTGCACGCCGTTTTGCAGCCCCACATCGGACAGGCGGATGCCCTCCTCCCCTTCCAGGGCCAGGCGGCACATGGCCATCCGGTGATCCGCAGAGGCCACGGTTTCCCGGTGGCCGGGATCCGCCATGGGCGTAAGGTACACAAAATCCAGCCCGGCCAGGGCCCTTGCCCGCCGTGCCAATTCCAGATGTCCTTCATGAATGGGGTCAAATGAACCGCCCAATATGCCAATGCGCTGCAATATCCTTCATCTCCTATCCATATTATACCGCATTTTGGGCATCCTGAAAAGGGGAGGGCAGAAAAAATGCAGGAATATTTCATGAAAAATCCCGTCCGGGAAAAAATGGACGCCCTGGGCTTTCATTTGCTGATGCTGCTTGTATGCTGCGGCTGGTTCGCCCTTTTGTGGGGGCTGCGGCTGCAGGCGCCGCTTTCCGGCGGTGCGCTCTATCTTCTGTGCCTGATGGTGCGCCACAAAACCCGGGATCACCGCCTGCAGCAAAGGGAACAAAAGCTGCGCCGCCGCATCGGGGGCGAAATGAAACTGGAATCCCTTTTGTTTCTGCCGTCGGATGAGGCCCACCTGGAAGCGGTGCTGCTTCTATCCCTGGGGGAGAATTTAAGCCCGGTGCGGCTTTCCCCCTGCGGCATTCTGTGCCAAAGGGGGCAGGAACAGGTGCTGGTTTCCTTTTTGCAGGTGCCGCTTTGCGAAAAAATCACCGCCCGGGATGTGCTTTCCCTGCAAAAGGCCGCCCGGGCGGAAGGGGCCGGGCAGGTGCTGCTGTGCGCCCCCTGCGGCATAACGGAGGGCGCCCAGGCCCAATGCGAACAGGAAGTGCCGGTGCGCATTCTGCCAAGGGATACGCTGATTTCCCTCTTTGGCACCGCCGCCCCGGCCACGGACCAGCAATTGGTGCAGCTGGGCAAAAGGCGCAAAAAGCCCCTGCCCCTTGGCCGCCTTTTGCCCATCCTGTTCCACCCGGCCAAAACCCGGCGCTATGCTCTGTACGGAGCGCTGCTTCTTTTTCTGTATCTGATGACCGGTTTTTTCTATTACGCCCTGCCGGGGCTGATCTGCATTGCCCTGGCCACCATCGGCCATTGCCGGAACCGGTAAAGCCGCCCCTGCATACATTGGTGGCAGGGGGCGATGGAAATGGCGTTGTGGGTGGCCGATGGGGCGCTTGGTTTGTTTCGGGATCAGCAGCCGCTGCTTTCCCAGCCCTGCTTTGCTTTGTGCCGGGAAAAATACACCTGCTTTGCCGCCGGTACGAAGCAGGGCCATGGCCTGCACATGAAAACGGGCCGGGTGCTGTTTTCCTTTGCCCTGCCCGGGGGCGTATGCGTCCTGGAAATGTTTGGCCCCCATCTGTGCGCCCTTTCCACCGAGGCGGACGCCCTCTTTGCCTTCCATCCCCAGACGGGCAGCCTGTGCCTCTCTGCCCCGGCCGGGAATTATCCCCGGCATTTTGAGGTAAGCCCCTGCCGCTCCTTCGCCGCCGTGGCCGGAGGGGCCGCCGGGGACGTGCTGATTTTTGACCATCAGCTGCAATGCCTGCGCACCTTCCGGGTGCCCGGGGCCGTGGTCAGCCTGTGCTTTCTGCCAAGAGGCCTGGCCGCCCTGTGCGCCGTGGGGGATGAACAGGTGTCCTCCCGGCTGTATTTCATCAGCCCCCGGGGGGTGATGGAGGAAATTTTCGCCTGCCCCACGCCCCCGGTATCCCTCTGCGCCCTGCCCGGCGGACGGCTGCTGATGGGCTGCCACGGCGGCATCTGGCATTTGCACGATGGCCGTGCCGTGGGGCGCAGGCCCTGCGTGTACCCGGCCCGGATTCGCCCTGCCCAAAGGGGATACCTGTATGCCGATGCCTGGCAGGGCTGCATCCGCACCGAAAAGGGCGAAATGCGCTATCAGGGCCAGGAACCGGTGGACTTTATGCAAGTGTAATAAATTCAGAATGAAGAATTCAGAATTCAGAATTTTATTTTGTAAACCAATCATTCTGAATGATTCATTTTCCCTTCCCTCTGAAAATCTTCCTCTGGAGGGGAAGGGACAGGCAAAGCCTGACGGATGAGATGGCCTATA
>JAZUQI010000201.1:0-3489 GCA_045605625.1 Clostridia bacterium | reverse complement strand
AGGGGTCCACATACCCAATCACGCCGCCGATCACCTTTTCATCCTCCACCGCCGCCATGCCGGCCGACCGGTAATTGGATAAAATGGCCCGAATGCGGATCAGGGCCTTTTCCATGGTCCAGTTTTCATTCCAGGGTTCCTTCGCATAGGCGGCCATCATGGCCTCCGCCAGCCCATGCATATATTCCGGTTCAATGGGCAAATATTCCATCATTCATTCCTCCTTGCTTCATAAAAGCAATCAATCAGCTGTTCCGCCGTTAATTCCAGTAACCCGTATTTCTTTTCCCCTGCTTCACCGGCCATGCCATGCCACAGGCAGGCAAGCCCTGCCGCCTGGAAGGGAAGCGTTTTCTGATGCAGCAAGGCCCCCAGCATTCCGGCCAGCACATCGCCGCTGCCGCCCTTGGCCATGGCCGGGCTTCCGATGGCATTGAGCATATATTCCGGCTTGCCTTCTTCCATGCGGCAAATCACCGTTACGTCGCTTTTCAGCACCACGGTGCAGCCCAATTTCTCGCACAATTTCCTGGCCGCCAGCAATTTATCCTCCATCACGTCCGCAGCGCTGCACCCAAGCAGCCTTGCCGCTTCCCCGATGTGGGGCGTGATCACGGCGTTTTCGCCAAGTTCAAAGGGCTGTTTCGCCAGCAAATTCAGCGCATCCGCATCCCACAGGGTGGGCTTTTTCGGGTCATACAGCCCCTTGATATGCTGCCATACTTCCTCCCCCTGCCCCAGGCCGCAGCCCAACACCAGCACGTCATAGGCAGGTTTTTCCGCAAGTACCTGTTCGATATCCATGCACATGGCATTTGGCACCAGCGTTTGCAAAATGGGTATGATCTCCCGGGGGCAGGCAATGGTGGTAAGCCCGGCCCCGGCGGCAATGGCCGCCTTGGCGCACATGGCAGCCGCCCCGGCCATGCCCATGCTGCCGGCATAAATCAAAATGCGGCCGCAATCCCCCTTGTGGGCATTGAGGGCTCGCCTGGGCAAAAGCCGCAGCGCTTTTTCCGTCAGCGCTTCGCAATGCAGTTCCGCATCCTCCAATAAAAGCGCATCGCTGTGCCAGGGGTCCATCTGCCACAGGCCAATATCCGCCACGATGATTTTCCCCACCGCTTCCCGGTCCTTGGTCAAATACAGGCCGGGCTTTGGTGCATGGAAGGTAACCGTCACATCGGCATGCACATAGGCATCTTCAAACACTTCCCCGGTCAGGCCGTTCAGGCCGCTGGGAATATCCACCGCAATCACCGGCGGAAAAGAAAAATCGTGCCAGGGCACCAGAATCATGCGGGTGGTTACTTCATCCGGTGCGCCCTTGAGGCCGGTGCCAAGCAGCGCATCCACATAGCCGTCAAAATGCTCCCGTGGGCCTTCGCCCTTCAAAGGCCATTCCTCCACCGGCATTTCCCGCAGGTTCATTATGGGAATATCCAAAGCCCTGCACCAGGCGAAATTTGCCTTGGCATCCGCCGTTTTGGGTTCGCCGGACAGCCAGATTTCCGCCTGCCCTCCACGCATGGCAAACAGGCGTGCCGCCGCCAGGCCATCGCCGCCGTTATTGCCGGTGCCGCAAAGAAACAGAACCTTTTTCCCCTTGCAGCTGCCCCCCAGTTCCTTTTCCAGGGCATCCACCACCGCTATGGCCGCATGCTCCATCAGCAGCAGGCTGTTTACCCCCAGGGCAAAGGCCTTTTCTTCCGTTTTCCGCATATCCCGGGGCGTCAGCACCTGATAAGCATCCCGATCCGAATCATCATAATGCATGTTCACACATTCCTTTCGGCAATGGCCACTGCCGCCGCCACACCCCCGTCATGGGAGATGGACAGGTGCAAATTGGTAATATGCCGCTGGGCTGCATGCTGGGCATAGCCGCCCCGCAAATCATAATAAGGCGCACCGAATTTATCGTGCAGCACGCAAATATCCTTTAAATTGCCCCCGGTGAACCCGGTGCCAAGGGCCTTCACCAGCGCTTCCTTGGCCGCAAAAATGCCGGCCATGGTCTGCGCTGCGCCCCGGCCCTTATTCTCAATATATTCCTGTTCTTCTTCGCTGAAAAAACGGGCCAGAAAGCGCCCGTCCTTCAGTTGTTCCTCCATGCGTGCAATATCGCACACATCCAAACCCACACCCACAATCATAGCTGGGAGAAAAGCAGCGCATTGGCAATGGCCCGGGCCGTTACTTCCGCCGCTGCGGCACAGAGCTTCACAAAGTTCACCTGGTTATCCGTCCGGCCCGTGGCCAGGGCAAACATGGTGTCCCCGTCCATCTGGGTGTGCACCGGGCGGATGGTGCGGGCCAGGCCATCGTGGGCCACGTCCGCCAGCCGGTTGGCCTGCTCCTTGGTCAGCTTGCAGTCCACCGCCACCACGCCGATGGTGGTGTTGCTGCCGGGGGCCGGAATGCGCATTTGCTGGGGCGCCGGGGCATGGCCGTAAAGCAGCCCTTCCGCATACACCGGGGTTCCGTCCGGCATATGGGCGCAGCCAATCACTTTCCCAGTTTCCGGGTGATACACATCCCCCACCGCATTCACCGCCACCACAGCCCCCACCGTTACCCCTTCGGGCAGCGTAATGGAGGCGGAGCCGATGCCGCTATCCTGGGGCTTGGCGGAGGCAATCAATTTGCCCACGGTGGCCCCGGTTCCGGCGCCTACCCGGCCCTGGGCCATGCCCTTGGCCCCATTCATGCAGGCCGCCCGGCCCATGGCCGCATCGGGGCGGATATGGGGGTCACCCACCCCCAGGTCATACAATACCGCCGCCGGCACAATGGGCACCCTTGCCACGCCCATATCCATGCCGCAGCCCATGCTTTCCAGATAGCGCATCACGCCCCCGGCTGCATCCAGCCCAAAGGCGCTGCCGCCGGAAAGCACCACCGCATTCACATTTTCCACCAGGTTGCCGGGGCGCAGCAAATCCGTTTCCCGGGTGCCGGGGGCCGCCCCCCGCACGGAAACGCCGCCAATGGCCCCATTTTCCCTGCACAGCACCACCGTCACGCCGGTGCGGCCGGATTGGCTTCCGGCATGGCCCACTTTAATGCCATGCACCTGAGTAATATCGCCGGGATACGTTTTTTCCATCTTTCTCATCCATCCTTGTTATGCAAAGGTTTTGTTTTCTTCCTTCAATCGATAGCACAGATACCCGTCTTTTTTCAATTCCACAAGGTTCCTCTCCCGGCGCACCACTTTGCCGGTGTACCGGGTGCTTTCCACCACATCCACCGTATCCTTCCCGGTGCGCCCGGCAAAGAACATCACATGGCTGCCGGATTTCAGCAGAATATCCCCGGGCTGCAAATCCTCTTCCGCAATTTCCTGACAAATGGCCCCGAAATCCCGGGTGGCCAGTTTCTTGGGCAACTGCCAGCATACGCTGACCAGGCCGCTGCAATCCATCCCCACACAATCGGGGCTGATCACCCGAGGCCGGTCATCCGGCACATTGCCTGCATATTTGC
>JAZUQI010000200.1:0-3133 GCA_045605625.1 Clostridia bacterium | reverse complement strand
TGTGAACCTGGAAGACGAAAAGATGCCCCCCTGCCTGATCATCAAGCGGGACGGCACCACCATCTACGCCACCCGGGATCTGGCCGCCATCTTCTACCGCAAGGATACCTATAACTTTGATAAGTGCCTGTACGTGGTGGCCTATCAGCAGGATCTGCATTTCCGCCAGATTTTCTCTGTTGTGAACAAAATGGGCTATGATTGGGCCAAGGATGGCCTGATCCACGTGGCTTTCGGCATGGTTTCCTACGAAGGGCAAACCCTGGCCACCCGTTCCGGCCACGTGGTATACCTGGAAGATTTGCTTAAGCGTGCCCAGGAAAAGGCCTTGCAGATCATGCAGGAAAAATCCCCCAACCTGGAAAACAAGGAGGACGCCGCCCGGCAGGTGGGCGTTGGCGCCGTGGTGTATGCCACGCTGCAGAACAACCGCATCAAGGATATCGATTTCTGGTGGGATCGGGCCCTGAATTTCGACGGCGAAACCGGCCCCTACGTGCAATACACCCATGCCCGCTGCGCATCCGTTTTGCGCAAGGCCCCGGAAAATTTGCCCCAAGCAGATTATGCTTCCCTTGTGGATGACGAGGCCCAGGCCCTTTTGCGCCTGCTTTCCCGGTTCCCCGAAGCGGTGGAAGAAGCCTGCCTGCGCAACGAACCCTCCATCGTCACCCGGGCCACCACGGAAATTGCCAAGGCCTATAATAAATATTACTACGAACACCGCATTCTGGATGATAACGCCGCCGCCACCGCTGCCCGGCTGAACCTGACGAAGGCCTGCCAGCAGGTGATCAAAACCGGCCTGTTCCTCATCGGTGTGGAAGCCCCGGAAAGAATGTAAGGAACCTTCTTTATCCCCATTGCATAAACTAACACTATCATCAGCCAAGGAGGATCCCCCTTATGCGTTTCACCAAAATGCACGGTATTGGGAACGATTACCTGTTCGTCAACTGTTTTGAAGAAATCGTGCACGACCCGGAAAGCATGGCACTGGTTATGTCCAAGCCCCACTTTGGCGCGCAGGCCGACGGCCTGGTGCTGATTGAGCCCTCGGATCATGCCGATTTCGGCATGCGCATTTTCAATGCGGACGGCAGCGAAGCCGAAATGTGCGGCAACGCCACCCGCTGCATCGGCAAATATGTGTATGAACGGGGCCTCACCAACAAAACCCAGCTTACGCTGGAAACCAAGGGCGGCCTGAAGCAATTATGGCTGGACGTGGAAAACAATAAGGTCAGCCGGGTGAAGGTGGATATGGGCACCCCCGAACTGAATCCCCACCTGATTCCTGTGGATCTGCCCGGGGAAATGGTATTAAAGCACCGGCTGCAAATCATGGGGCAAACCTGGTTCATCACCTGTGTGAACATGGGCAACCCCCACGCCGTTTTGTTCGTCCGGGATCCGGAAGTGATTGACCTGCCCACCATCGGCCCCATGATTGAGCATCATCCCCTGTTCCCCCGGCGCACCAATGTGGAATTCGTCCGGGTGATTGACCGGGGCATCCTGCAAATGCGTGTGTGGGAGAGGGGCACCGGCGAAACCCTGGCCTGCGGCACCGGCGCCTGCGCCGCTTTGGTTGCCGCCGTGCTGGCCGGGCAAAGCGACCGCAGCGTGCAAATGAAGCTTACCGGCGGTAATTTGCAGCTGCACTGGAACGCAGAAGATAACCATGTGTACCAAACCGGCCCTGCCACCTTCGTCTACGACGGCGAATGGCTGGGTGACTAAGATACAGGAGGCCCCATGAAGCTGAATACATCCATTGCGACCCTGCCTGCCGGATACCTGTTTGCCGAAGTGGCCAAGCGGGTGAACACCTTCATCGCTCAGAACCCCGATAAGCCCGTGCTGCGCCTTGGCATCGGGGATGTGACCCGGCCGCTGGTGCCTGCCGTAACCGATGCCTTTGCCGATGCTGCCCGTGCCATGGGCACCAAGGAAGGCTTCCACGGCTACGGCCCGGATTTTGGCTATCAATTCCTGCTTTCCGCCATCGCCAAGAATGATTATCAGGCCAAGGGCGTGATGATTGAAGAAGATGAAATCTTCCTCTCCGACGGCGCCAAGACGGATTGCGGCGCCCTGCAGGAACTGTTCGCCGCCGATGCCACCATTGCCGTGACGGACCCCGTTTACCCCGTCTATATCGATGCTAACGCCATGGCCGGCCGCCTGGGCGTGTATGAAAACGGCCGCTGGTCTAAGCTCACCTACCTGCCCTGCAACAAGGAAAACGGCTTTGTGCCGCCGCTGCCGGAAAAGAAGGTGGATGTGGTATACCTTTGCTATCCCAATAACCCCACCGGCACCGTGCTCACCAAGGAACAATTGAAAAAGTTTGTGGACTGGGCCCTGGAAAACGAAGCCCTCATCATTTACGATGCTGCCTACAAGGCCTTCATCACCGATGATGAAATTCCCTTCAGCATTTACCAGATTCCCGGCGCCGAAAAGTGCGCCATCGAATGCTGCTCCTTCTCCAAAACTGCCGGGTTCACCGGCACCCGCTGCGGCTTCACCGTGATTCCCAAGGCCCTGTGCTTTGATGGGCTGAGCCTCAACAAAATGTGGGGCCGCCGCATGGCCTCCAAGTTCAACGGCGTTTCTTACCCCGTGCAGAAGGCCGCTGAGGCCATCTACACCCCTCAGGGACAGGCCCAGATCGAAGAATGCCTGCAATACTATCGGGTGAACGCCATGATCATCCGGGATGGCCTCCTCAAGGCCGGCATTGATGCCTTTGGCGGCGTCCATTCCCCCTATGTGTGGATGAAAACCCCCGGCGATATGAAGAGCTGGGATTTCTTCGATATGCTGCTGAAAGAAGCGCAAGTGGTGGGCACCCCCGGCGAAGGCTTCGGCCCCAGCGGCGAAGGCTATTTCCGCTTAACCGCCTTCAACACCCTGGAAAACACCAAGGAAGCCGTGGAACGGGTTCTGAAGGTGCTGTAAGCAGATTGTTCATGCCCTCTGTATGTACGCCATACGGAGGGCTTTTATTTGCCGTTTCAGGGGCTTTTGTGGGGTTTCACCCCACACCCCACAAGGGTCATTGACCCTTGACCCTTCTTCGGAAACAGATGCGTGCTTTTGCACACTCTTTTCCCGCTGAAGCAAT
>JAZUQI010000199.1:0-1821 GCA_045605625.1 Clostridia bacterium | reverse complement strand
ATGTATGAAACAACTCCTTGGCTCACAGAACGACATGGCTACGATCCGACTTCAATCAGCCCCCACAGGGCGTTGCTCAGCCTGCGTTTGCCCTTGCCGCTGTCATAAATCTGGTAATTGGGCGCTTGATAGCCCATCTGGGGATAGGAGGGCGTGTATTCCGTTTCTTCCTCCGCCTCATACACCTGATCTGGGTAGGGCGTATATTCTGCTTGCTGGGGCCGCATAAAGGCCTGTTCATATTCATATTCGTCGGGATAACGGGGCCGCATGGCCTGCTGCTGTTTTCCCTTTTTGTAACGGTCCATCCGGGCCATGGCAATCCCCTCCCTTCCTGCGAAAACAAACTTTGTTCTGTTTTATTGTACCGAATTTGGTTTTCCCTGTCAATTGTTTTCCTGTTTCTTTTTCTGCCAGGCCTCTTGCATGGCCTGGGTCATATCATTCCCGTGGCGCATGTACTGGTTGTATTCCCGAAGAAAGGCCTGAATTTCCCCGTTGGCATTTTCCACTTCCCGTAAGAATTCCTTGGCGGAAACACGCAATGCCCCGTGGCCCAGAATAATCACTTGCTCCAGCGCATCGCTGGTGGCCACCCGCACCCGGTAACGCTTGCCCAAATCATAGGTGGCCTTTTCGATGTAGTTATCCGCCGTTTCCGCTTCTTTGGTGTACACCACATGGATGTTTTCATATTTTTCCACGCTGCCGGGGTTGCGGTGCACCTTGTAAGCATCAAACACCAGAATGATTTCATAAGGCCGCACACCCCGGTAATTGCACAGGATATCCATCAGCATCTGCCTTGCTATATCAAGGTTTTGCCGGGCCGCTTCTTTTAATGCATCCCAGGCGAAAATGATGTTGTAGCCATCCACCAGCAGGTATTCCTTTTCCAGGGGCATGAACACCTTTTCACTTTCCATCAGGGCCGCCGTCTTTGGCGACGGGCGGAAAGCATGCTGCTTGATGGGGCCATAGGTGCGTTCAAAAATGGCCATCAGTTCCTTATCATCTTCCAGGGAACCGGTATAGGCTTTCCGCTTCACCGGCTGCTGGATGGGCTTTATATCGTCCGCTTTAGGGCTTAAAATGCCCGTATCGATGTGTTGATAATTCTTCACTTCATCCCACTTCACCATGAACCCGGCCCCGTGGGAACAGAAAACAGAATCCGGGCTGTTTTCCACATCCCTCTCCGGATCATACCCCGTGGCCTTTATCACCTTTTCCGCATCCCGGCAGGGCAAATAGCCGCACAGCACGCAGTTGATGCGGCCCCGGCCCTTGGAATAGGCCATCACATCCTTGGCATAATGCCTGCTCTCGCTGACGGGCACTTTAGCCTTCAAGCACACGTTGCCCAAGGAATTTTCCGGGGCTTCAAAGGTGCCGCCCATCAATTGAATATCGTGCATGGCCCGGCCCAGGCAATCTTCCGGCAAGGTCAGCGTCATTTCATACCAGGGTTCCAGAAGCAGGGATTTTGCCTGCATCAACCCCTGCCGCACAGCCCGGTATGTGGCCTGGCGGAAATCGCCCCCTTCGGTGTGTTTCAGGTGTGCCCGTCCGGCAATCAAGGAAATGCGCATATCGGTAATGGGTGCGCCGGTGAGTACGCCAAGATGGGTCTTTTCCATCAGGTGGGTTAAGATCAACCGCTGCCAGTTCCTGTCCAGTTCATCCTCCGGGCATTTGGAGGTTAATAGCAGCCCGCTGCCCCGGGGGGCCGGCTCCATCAGCAGATGCACTTCCGCATAATGGCGCAGGGGCTCGTAATGGCCCACGCCCTCCACCTTATCTTCAATGGTTTCCCGGTAC
>JAZUQI010000198.1:0-1679 GCA_045605625.1 Clostridia bacterium | reverse complement strand
GGGCGAAAATGAAGAAGTAAAGATGCATGTGATTCACCATTGGGGCACTTCCAAATGGAACGCCAATGACCAAAGCGCCATGCTAATGATCCAGTACGGGGAGCGGCGCATTCTGTTCACGGCGGATGTGGAAAACCGTGCTCAGGTGTATTATGCCGAAAATCCCCCGGCCTGCGGCCTGGATGCGGATATTCTCAAGTATCCCCATCATGGGCTGGTGGGCATGAAAAACCAGTTTTACAAATTGATCACCCCGGAACTGGCCCTGATTAACGGGGCGGCGGACGTGATGGATGCCGGCAAGGAATACATGGCAAAGAAGAAGATTCCTTACCTTCTTGGCTATAAGGGCATCACCAGAATGCGCACGGACGGCAATATCTGGGTGGTGGATTATGTGTATGAACTGCGGCCGGACCGGGATACCACCATCCAGCCGGAATACCGCTAAAACCGCATAATATAAAAACTCCTGTCGGTTGAAACCGGGCAGGAGTTTTTCAGGGTGTCAAAAAAGAATTTTTGACACCCTGCGAATGAAAGTGCGTAAAACGCTCTTTCATTCGATCACATCACATTTACTGTAAAAATGGGTTTGCAGCCTCTTCATAGAAGCAGCAAACCCTATTTTTACGGCCGTAAATTGATAGAGGAGGCGCCATGGGCGCTCCTCGCAGGAGCAAAGCCCCTGCTGCGGATTACACATGAAGGGGCTTCGGCCCCTTCATACATCCCCAGAGTGGTTTTTTAATAATCTGAAAAACTCCTGTCGGTTGAAACCGGGCAGGAGTTTTTTCTATATAGCTTTATGCGTCCACTTCCAGCAGGCGGCCCATGATGAACCGGCCTTCCGGCATCCAATGGCCCTTGGCGGCGGTTTCTTCATCCAGCCGGGAGGGGGTGCCGGGGTTGCGGCTATCGTAAATGGCGTAGGGGGCGGGCTTGCCGTCATGGGTGCGGGTGGACATCAGGGTTTTGTGATCGCTGAGCAGGAGAATGCGGAAATCCCCAAGCGCCGGCAGCTTTTCCAGCAGGGGACGGATCACCCGCTGATCCAGGCGGCGGGTGGCTTCCATCTTTTCGGGCAGCTTGCCGGCATGGGTCATTTCATCCGGCGCTTCCACGTGGATGGCTGCAAAATCATCCCCGTTTTTCAGGGCTTCAATGGCGGCATCCACTTTACCTTCGTAATTGGTATCCAGATCGCCGTTAGCCCCGGCCACTTCCGGATGTTTGAGGCCAGCCAGTTCCGCAATGCCCCATACCAGGGGAACGGCGGAAATCACGGTGCCGCTGCGGCCATATTTTTCAGCAAAGTTACTCAGCAGCATGGCCCTTCCGGCACCCCAAGGCCAGATCATGTTGGCAGGCAGCTTGCCGTTAGCAATCCGTTCTTTATTGATGGGATGATCCTTCAGCACTTCGTAGGATGCCTGCATCAGGGCGGTGATTTCATCCTTCATGGCGCCGGTGGGGTAGTGCAGGGCCACGTCCTGTTCCAGCACGTTATGGGGTTCCGTGGTTTTGAAAACGGCCGTTTCATCCACATCGGAAAACACGCCGATATGGCGGAAAGTGCGGCTTACATGCACGGTGAGCTTTGCCTTTTCAGCCGCCGGAATAAACCGGGGATCGGAAAGCAGATCATTCATCAGGGTTTCCGCTTCGTCCCCTTCAAT
>JAZUQI010000197.1:0-4959 GCA_045605625.1 Clostridia bacterium | reverse complement strand
AAAGACGGCGCTGATGCACGTTTCCGAAAACGGGGAAGAAAAGCGCGTCACTTTCAAGGATGTGAAGCGCAAGTCCAACCAGGCCTGCAACTATTTCCGCTCCATCGGCATCAAGCGTGGGGATAAGGTGATGTTGATTCTGAAGAGGCATTACCAGTTCTGGTACATCATCAATGCCCTGCACAAGCTGGGTGCGGTGGTGATCCTGGCCCCCAATCAGCTGCTGAAAAAGGATATTGCCTATCGCTTCCAGGCGGCCGGGGTGAAGGCCATTGTGTGCACCGGCGACGGCCATGTGGCGGAAGAAGCGGAAATGGCTGCCCTGGAAAGCCCCAGCGTGGAATTGAAAATCATGGTGAACGGGGAAAGGGATGGCTGGCGCAGCTTCGATGAAGAACACCTGGCCTATTCCACCCACTATGAACGGCCTCAGGATGCCCCCGGCGGGGATGACCTGATGCTGATGTTCTTCACCAGCGGCACCTCTGGCTATCCCAAGATTGCCGCCCATAACTATAAATACCCCCTGGGCCATTTCGTGACGGCCCGGTACTGGCATCAGGTGGACCCGGATGGGCTGCATTTCTCCATTTCGGATACCGGCTGGGCCAAGAGCATGTGGGGCAAGTTGTACGGCCAATGGCTGTGCGAAGCCGGCATTTTCGTCTATGACTTTGACCGCTTCCATGCGGATAAGATTTTGCCCCTCTTTGCCAAGCACAAGATTACCACCTTCTGCGCACCGCCCACCATGCTGCGCATGATGATTAAGGAAGATCTTTCCCATTACGATCTTTCCTCCGTCAAGCACATGACCACCGCCGGGGAAGCGCTGAACCCCGAAGTATACCGCCGCTTCCTGGAAGCCACCGGCCTTTCCATCATGGAAGGCTTCGGGCAGACGGAAGGCACGGTGCTGGTGGCCAACACCGTGGGCATGACGCCAAGGCTTGGTTCCATGGGCAAGCCCGTTGCCTCCTACGATATCGATATTTTCGATGCCAACGGCAAGCCTTGCGCCGTGGGCGACAGCGGCGAAATCTGCATCCGGCTGGATAAGGGCCATCCCTGCGGTCTGGTGCAGGAATACTACGGCAACAAGGAAAAGACGGATGAAGTATTCCGGGGCGGCCTGTACCACACCGGAGACGTTGCCTATAAGGATGAAGAAGGCTACTTCTGGTATGTAAGCCGGATTGATGACGTAATCAAGAGTAGCGGCTACCGCATCGGGCCCTTTGAAATTGAAAACGTAATCATGGAACTGCCCTATGTACTGGAATGCGGCGTATCCGCCGAGCCCGATCCCCTGCGTGGGCAGGTGGTGAAGGCCAGCATCGTGCTGACCAAGGGCACTGAGGGCACGGAAGAACTGAAGAAAGAAATTCAGGATTACGTGAAAACCCACACCGCCCCCTATAAATATCCCCGTATCGTGGTGTTCCGGGATAGCCTGCCCAAAACCGTATCCGGCAAGATTCAACGCAATCAGCTGTGATGGAGGGAAAGGGTATGGATGCGAAACGAATCACCTTATTCGCCGGGCATTACGGCAGCGGCAAAACCAATATTGCCGTGAATTTCGCCCTGCACCTGGCAGAGCAGGGGAAACAGGTAACCCTTGCGGATATGGATATTGTGAACCCCTATTACCGGGCCAAGGATTCTATGGCGGAAATGGAAAAGGCCGGGGTGAAAATGATTGCCTCCAGCTATGCCAATACCAATGTGGATGTGCCGGCCCTGCCCCAGGAAATGTACAGCGTGACGGAAGATAAAAGCCGCTATGCCGTAATGGACGTGGGGGGAGATGACCGGGGGGCGCTGGCCCTTGGGCGATATGCGCCGGCTATCAAAGAGGAAAACAATTACCACATGATTTACGTGTTCAATGCCTCTCGGCCCCTCAGCCGCACGGCGGAAGCGGCCCTGGAAATTATGGGGGAAATTGAACAGGCAGGGGGCATTCCTTTCACCGCCATTGTGAATAACACAAACCTGGGAAAGGAAACCCGGTGGGAAACCGTAACTGCCTCCCAAAGGGAAGCCGAAAAACTATCTGAGATCAGCGGCCTGCCGCTTTTGTTCACAGCCGTGGAAGAAAGCGTGTTGCCGATGAATGAAAGGGAAAATGCAGCGTATTTTCCCCTGAAACTACAGAAAACCATCTGGTAAAGGAGATGCAAATATGGCAAAGGTAACCTTTCAGAAAGACCTGTGCAAGGGCTGCGGCCTGTGCATCACGGCCTGCCCCAAAAAGATCATTGCCCTGAGCAAGGATGAAATCAACCAGAAGGGTCATCATCAGGCGGAAATTACCGATCAGGAAAAGTGGATTGGCTGCGCTTTCTGCGCTACCATGTGCCCCGATTGCGTGATTACGGTAGAAAAGTGAGGAGGGAGAACAAATGGCTGATAAGATTCTGATGAAAGGGAACGAAGCCCTGGCGGAAGCCGCCATCATGGCCGGTTGCCGGCATTACTTCGGCTATCCCATTACCCCCCAGACGGAAGTGGCGGCCTATATGGCCAAGCGCATGCCCAAGATTGGCGGCGTGTTCCTGCAGGCGGAAAGCGAAATAGCGGCCAACAACATGGCCATCGGCGCTGCCGCTGCCGGCAAGCGTGCCATGACGTCCTCTTCCAGCCCCGGGATTTCTTTGAAGAGCGAAGGCATCTCCTACATGGCCGGCTGCGATCTGCCTGCCCTGATTGTGAACGTGCAGCGCGGCGGCCCCGGCCTTGGCGGCATTCAGCCCAGCCAGAGCGACTATTTCCAGGCCACCTGCGGCGGCGGCCACGGGGATTTCCACCTGCTGGTATTGGCCCCTTCCTCCGTTCAGGAAATGGCGGATTTGGTGGCCAAGGGATTTGACCTGGCGGAAAAATACCGCATGCCCTGCATGCTGTTGGCCGATGGCACCATGGGCCAGATGATGGAACCGGTTTCCCTGGAAGAAGCCAAGGTAGAAGCCCACGATAAATCCTGGGCCCTCACCGGCACAAAGGGGGAACGCAAGCCCAACATCATCAATTCCCTGGCCCTCCAGCCCAACGAACTGGAACAGTGGAATGAAGACCGCTTCAAGCGCTATGAAATCGTAAAAGAAAACGAACAGATGGCGAAAAGCTATCTGATGGACGATGCGGAATACTGCGTGGTGGCCTTTGGCATCGCTGCCCGTGTGAGCCAGAACGCCGTGGACGCCGCCCGTGCCAAGGGCATCAAGGTGGGCATGATTCGCCCCATCACCCTGTGGCCCTTCCCCGAAAAGGCGCTGCAGGCTGCTGCGGAAAAGTGCAAGGCGTTCCTTTCCGTGGAACTGAACATGGGCCAGATGATCAAGGACGTGAAGCTGGCCATCGATTGCAAGAAGCCTGTGGATCTTTGCTACCGCACCGGCGGCATGATTCCAAGCCCCGAAGAAGTACTTTGTGCCATTGAAAAAATGCAGAAGGAGGGCAAATAAGCCATGATCGTATTTGATAAACCCAAGGCCCTGACGGATGCACCCCTGCATTATTGCCCCGGCTGCACCCACGGCATCATCCACCGGCTGGTGGCCGAAGCCATTGACAGCCTGAACATTGCCGGTGATACCATTGGCGTGGCCAGCGTAGGCTGCAGCGTGTTCACCTATAATTATTTCAATGTGGATATGGTGCAGGCGGCCCACGGCCGTGCCCCCGCCGTTGCCACCGGCGTAAAGCGTGCGGATCCTTCCAAGATCGTGTTCACCTATCAGGGCGACGGCGACCTTGCCTCCATCGGCATGGCCGAAACCGTGCATGCCGCTGCCCGCGGGGAAAATATCACCATCATTTTCGTAAACAACGCCATTTACGGCATGACCGGCGGCCAGATGGCCCCCACCTCTCTGCCCGGCCAGGTGACCCAGACCAGTCCCTATGGCCGTGATACCAACACCGTTGGTTTCCCGGTGAAGGTGTGCGAACTGCTGTCCACCCTGGATGGCGCAGGCTATATTGAACCTGTGGCCGTGAACAACGTAAAGAACGTGAAAAACGCCAAGAAGGCCATCGAAAAGGCTTTCCGCAATCAGGTGGAAGGCAAGGGTTTCAGCCTGATCGAAGTGGTTTCCACTTGCCCCACCAACTGGGGCAAAACGCCCCAGGGCGCCCTGGAATGGCTGGAAGAAAATATGCTGCCCTATTATCCCCTGGGCGTGTACAAGGATAAGTTTGCGAAGGAGGAAGCCAAATGAGCACGACGGAAGTATTGATTGCCGGTTTCGGCGGACAGGGCATCCTCTTTGCCGGTAAATTCCTGGCCTATGCCGCCCTTTTGCAGGGCCGCAACGTAAGCTGGCTGCCCTCCTATGGCCCTGAAATGCGAGGCGGCACCGCCAACTGCAGCATCATTTTGAGCGATGCCCAGGTGGGTTCGCCCATCGTTTCCAAGCCCGATGTGCTGGTGGCTATGAACCTGCCTTCCTTGGATAAGTATGAAAAAGAAGCCAAGAGCGGCGCCTCCATCTTTGTGGATTCTTCCCTGATTGGCCGCAAAGTGGAACGGGAAGACGTGAATGTGTATTACATCCCGGCCACCCAGATGAGCACCGATAACGGCCTGGATACCTTGGCCAACATGATTCTGCTGGGCGCCGTGATTGAAAAAACCGGCATCATCCCGGAAGATATGATTCGCCCGGCCCTGGAAAAAGTGGTTTCCGCCCGTCATGCATGGCTGCTGGAAAAGAACATTGAAGCCATGAACCTGGGTAAAAATTATAAGGAGTGATAACTGTGCTGGATATTAGGATCACGAAGAACCAAAACCCTGCCAAGAAGCCCGAAGCCGGCCAGCCCCTGGGCTTTGGCAAAATCTTCACCGATCACATGTTTGTGATGAACTACACCGAAGGCCAGGGCTGGCATGATGCCCGCATTGTGCCTTATGAAAAGATCGAACTGTATCCCTCTGCCATGGTGTTCCAC
>JAZUQI010000196.1:0-1528 GCA_045605625.1 Clostridia bacterium | reverse complement strand
GCCGTAAACCGCCATGATGGCGCTTTCCATGTGGCTATCCCCGGCGCTGAAAAACACCTGCTTGCCATCCGCCGTGAAGCGGAAGGAAATGCCGGGGTTGGAAAGAATCAGCCTTGCCATCAGATCGCTGACAGCGGCCGTTTCCGTGCCGGGCTTTTTCAGGAATTTGCGGCGCACCGGGGCGTAATAGAAAAGTTCCTTTACGGTGAAGGAAGTGCCTTCCGGGCAGGCGGCATCCCGGATATCCAAAATAACGCCGCCTTCATTTTTCACGCTGAAGCCGCTTTCCTTGCCTTTTTGCCTGGTGAGGCAGGTCACCTTGGAAACGGCGGCGATGGAGGCCAGCGCTTCACCCCGGAACCCCAGGGATTTCACGCCGTACAAATCTTCCGCCGTGCGGATTTTGCTGGTGGCGTGCCGGGCAAAGGCCAGGCGCAGATCATCAAAGGCAATGCCGCTGCCGTTATCCGTTACCCGGAAAGAGGCAAGGCCCCCTTCCTTGATATCCACGGTAATGGCAGTGGCCCCTGCATCCATGCTGTTTTCCACCAGTTCCTTGATGGCGGCGGCAGGCCGCTCCACCACTTCACCGGCGGCAATCTGGCCGATCACATCCGGCGGCAGCTGATAAATGCGAGTATTTTTCATGCGTTGCTCCTTACAGTTTCAGGGCTTTTTCCCGGAGGATGAATAGCTTGTTCAGGGCATCCATGGGGGTCATGGCCAGCACATCCAAATCCCGAATTTCTTCAATGAATTCCGTTTTGGCGAAGTCTTCCAGCCCCACCTGTTCATTCTTTTTCTTGTGCCCGGCCCCCAGAATATTCTGGCCGATGGAGTTTTGCCCCTGATTGGCCACTTCCAGCCTGGCTTCAATCTGCTGGGCCCGTGCCACCACCGGGCGGGGAACCCCGGCAAGCCTGGCCACATAAATGCCAAAGCTTTTATCCGCACCGCCGGGGATGATCTTCCGCAGGAAAATCACATCCTCCCCGTGTTCTTTCACGGATACGCAGAAGTTCTTCACCCCCTCCAAGGTGCCTTCCAGTTCGGAAAGCTCATGGTAGTGGGTGGCAAAGAGGGTTTTGATGCCGCCGTGCTTGGGATCGCACAGGTATTCTACCGCACTCCAGGCAATGGAAAGGCCGTCAAAGGTGGAGGTGCCCCGGCCGATTTCGTCCAGAATCACCAGGGAATCCTTGGTGGCGTTGCGCAGGATATAAGCCATTTCGCTCATTTCCACCATGAAGGTGGATTGGCCGGTGGCCAGGTCATCGGAAGCGCCAATGCGGGTGAAAATGCAGTCCACCAGCGGAATTTCCGCACTTTCTGCCGGAACAAAGGAACCGATATGGGCCATCAGCGTAATCAGGGCCACTTGGCGCATATAGGTACTTTTCCCGGCCATGTTGGGGCCGGTGATGATCTGCATGCGGTTTTCCACAGAATCCATATAGGTATCGTTTGGCACAAAGCCGCCTTCCGTCAGGGCGTTTTCCACCACGGGGTGGCGGCCCTCCCGGATATC
>JAZUQI010000195.1:0-1512 GCA_045605625.1 Clostridia bacterium | reverse complement strand
GAAGAAGGCCAGCACTTCGCCGTGGGTTTCGGTGTTCAGCAGGGCGGAATGATTTTCTTCATCGATTTCCACTACCTGGCCGATGATGGGAGCGGCGCCTTCCAGATCGCGGATGTAGAGATTGCCTTCTTCATCCACCTGAACCAGGTAAGCGCTGGTCATCATATCGGTGGGATCGAAAGGACGGAAGTAATTCAGCAGCAGAATGGTTTCGCCAGGGGCAACGGCGGTGATTTCAAAATAATGGGTGCCGCCTACGCCTACCATGCCTTCTTCGGCTTCATCGGCTACGTAATCGCCATCGGGATTGACCAGTTCCACAACGCCATCCTTCAGCAGGAAGGCAGTCCACTGATAACCAGTGGTGGGATTGGAAGGCAGGGCGAACTGGGCATGGGCGGCAACGGGGGGATAAACGGTGAAAACTTCGGGGCTTTCGGTATCTTCAGCCAGGGCAAAGGGGATCATCAGCATCAGGGCGGCCAGCAGGGCGATCATTTTCTTCATCATGGTTTCTTTCCTCCAATTTTTCCTGAATAATCAGGGAATTTTTTTCGTTTGGGTTTCTTGCTCACCGGGTGACGCTAATATAGACGAATGCGAAAGAAAAAAGTTCCCGCATTTTCAAAAAAAATTTTATTTTTTATTATCATGAAAAATCCCAAATATTGCGGCCTGGAATAAAGCGTGATATACTTTAATCTGTAGATTCTGATACCGACCGTTCAAAAGGAGAATACATATGCAATATCAGGAAATCAGCAGCCTGGCAAAACGGGTGAAGGAAAATGTGGCCAAAGTAATCATCGGCAGGGAAGAACAGATGGATCTGATCCTGACGGCCATGATTTCCGGCGGCCATGTTTTATTGGAGGATGTGCCCGGAACCGGAAAAACCATGATGGCCCGATCCATGGCCAAATCCCTGAAATGCACCTTTGCCCGGGTGCAGTTTACCCCCGATCTGCTGCCTGCGGATATCACGGGCATGAATGTTTATCAGCCTGGCGAGGGAAAATTTGAATTTATGCCCGGCCCTGTGTTTACCAATATTCTGTTGGCGGACGAAATCAACCGGGCTACCCCCCGTACCCAATCCGCTCTGCTGGAATGCATGGAAGAAAAACAGGTGACCGACAGCGGGGTCACCCGCAGATTGCCCCCGCCCTTTATGGTGATTGCCACCCAGAACCCCGTGGAAACCCAGGGCACTTTCCCGCTGCCTGAGGCGCAATTGGATCGTTTTCTGATGCGGCTTTCCATGGGCTATCCGGAAGGGGAGGAGGCGCTGCAACTGATGGAACGGTTCATCCGCTCCAGCCCCATTGAAGAAATTTCCGCCGTTGCGGGGCAACAGGAAATCTGCGATGCGCAGAAGATTTATGTGCAGTGCGATGTATCCAAGCTTGTGATGGAATATATTGCCGCGCTCTGCCAGGAAACCAGGGATCAGAAATTGGTGCAGCTTGGTGTATCCCCCCGGGGCATGCTGGCACTGCTTCGGGCATCCCA
>JAZUQI010000194.1:0-2224 GCA_045605625.1 Clostridia bacterium | reverse complement strand
TTACGGCCGTAAAAATAGGGTTTGCAGCTTCTGCTAAGAGGCTGCAAACCCATTTTTACAGTAAATGTGATGCTCCGATTGAAAAACAGCTTTAGCTGATTTTCAATCGCTGGGTGTCAAAAATACTTTTTTGACACCCAGAAGCATCCGGTAAAAACGCCGGATGCTTGTCATGCATTCAAGGAAAAATTGTTTATTTAACCCAGGATTTCCGCCACGGCCTCCACTTCCACCAGAGCGCCCTTGGGCAGGGTTTTCACCGCCACGCAGGAGCGGGCCGGGTTGCCGGTGAAGTACTGGGCATACACCTGATTGAAGGCGGCAAAATCCCCCATATCGGAGAGGAAGCAAGTGGTTTTCACCACGTTTTCCAAAGAGGAGCCGGCCGCTTCCAGGACTGCTTTCAGGTTCCGGCACACCTGATGGGCCTGTTCCGTCACGTTTTCCCCCACCATGTTACCGGTTTCCGCATCCAGCGGAATCTGGCCGGAGGTGAACACCATGTTGCCCACCACCATGGCCTGGGAATAGGGGCCGATGGCCGCCGGGGCCAGGTTCGTTTGCACTTTGTTCATAGAAACTCCTTTCTCACCACATCCACATGGGTGATTCCATAATACCGGAAGCACTCCACCGCCTCCGTTGAAATTCTTTCACCACTGATGATGATGGGCACCGCCGGCGGGCAGCCCACCGTCACCGCCGCCAGCACCCGGCCTGCGCTTTCCTTAGCCGGGATGGTTTCCCCGGGGGCCATCACCGCCTGCCGGATGGGCAGCACCTGTTCCGCTGCCGAAAAGGCCGGGGGACGGGATAAAATTTCCTGCTTCTTTGGCAGGGAAAGCAGTATTTCCGCAAGCGCTGCCACTTCCCCTTCCAGTTCCGGGGCCAGCATCAACACCACATAATCCAAATCGCAGAATTCGCATTCCACGTTTCTTTTCCGTAGTTCCTCCGCCAGAGAAAGCCCGGTGTAGCCATAGGCCTTGGCGTCAAGGGTCCATTTCAAAGGCTCCTGTCCAAGCAGGGTGTATCCCCCCTGCAAAAGCCGCTGCCATTCCTTTTCTACTTTCTGCAAAAAGCCGGCCAGCCGCTCTTTCTGCCCGGCCAGATAGGGGTTTGCCCGGTCCAGCGATTGCAAAATTAAATAGGAAGGGCTGGTGCTGCCAAAAAGGCACAGGGCCTGTTTCACCGCCGCCGGGGAAAAGCACCTTTCCATTGCCCCGTTCAGGTGCAGGTAGGCCCCCCCGGTCAACACCGGCAGGGTTTTGTGGGCCGAATCGCAGCAGAGATCCGCCCCCAGATCCATGGGATGAAGGGAGGGCTGTAAAATGCGCAGGTACGCCCCGTGGGCGTTATCCACCATCAGCAGCACCCCCTGCTGTTTGCACACCCGGGCAATGCCCTGAATATCCGCCACATGGCCCAGGTAATCCGGGCTGGTGAGGTACAGGGCCGTAGGCTTTTCCCTTTGCAAAAAGGCCGCCGTATCTTCCGGAGAGGGGCAGCAGGAAAGGTAGCTTTCCCCTGCTTTGGGGTACAGCCATTTTACATCGCAATCCATCAGCGCCAGGGCGGAAACAAAGGAACGGTGGGCATTGCGCCCGGCGGCAATCAAAGGCCGCCTGCCCTGCATTTTTGCATGCTGCACCGCCAGATACACCATGGCCTTGATGCACTGGGAGGAGCCTTCCGTGGAATAAAACGTTTTGCAGCCAAATAGCCGGGAGGCGTTTTCCTCGCTTTTATGAATAATGCCCTCCGCTTCATACAGGCTGTCCGCCCCGGGGATTTCCGTCACGTCCATCCCTTCCATGCCAAGGAACGCTTTTCCCTTATGCCCCGGCATGTGCAGCCGCAGGGGGTTTTTCTGCCGGTAGACCCGGACGAAATCGCAAATGGGGGTATCCATCAATCGTCCCCCAGCATGCGGCTGGCCGCCACCATGATGGCGCATTCCATCCGCTTTTTGAACAGTTCGCAGCCGTATTTGTATACGCCCTTCACGCTGCCGGTGGCATGATAGGCATTGGCTGCGCAGCCGCCGGAGCAGTAAAGCCGGGCCCAGCAGGTGCGGCATTCAGGCCGGGCATACACATTGCAGCCGGCAAATTCATTTTGAATATCCGTATTGGTCACGCCCTGCCAGATATCCCCCAGCTTGAACTTTTCTTCCCCCACAAACTGATGGCAGGGGTACAAATCCCCCCAGGGGGTGACGGCC